>SLOZ01000264.1 GCA_007132255.1 Limnochordia bacterium
GAACATCGTGCGGATCAGTGTATTGCCTGCGGCCAGTGTGAGCCCCGCTGTCCGTTCGCAGTTCCCGTGATCGAGCGAATGCAGCGAGCGCAGTCGTTGTTTGCATAGGGGTCCGTCAAACCACGCCACTTGCTTCGGGATACTCATACTCAAAACCACTGCACCCATGGAAAGCCGCAAATCGCTGCAGACAGTCGTTCAACGCTGTGGTGCGGGCCGCAGAAGGTGCGCTGCCTTCTTCCCACCAAATGCCTTTGACGCGCAGTACATTTGCCTGTTTGTCCACCACAGGCTCGATGCGCCCAACCAACGCATCGTTCCAGAGGATTGGCAGAACGTAGTATCCGAACTGCCGCTGCTCAGCTGGGGTGTAGATCTCCCACCTGTAACGGTAGTCGAACAGTGTTTCCACCAGTCTGCGATCCCAGAGCATGTTGTCCAAAGGGGCAAGAAACTCCATACGCTCAGGAAACCCCGTCATCGTGCATGACTGTTCTAACAGCGTTTCATCGCTTCTAAGAACATAAAGAGGGTCTCGCAGTTCTGGCACACGCACCTCCAGCAGTTTATGGGAAGCCAGCAGTTGAGCCCAAAGGGCTTTGCGTTCCTGGGTTTTTAAACCATCCAAACCCAACAACGCGTCGGACGCGCGGTTCCAAAGCAGTCCGACAGCACCGATGCGTCTTTGGATTCTCCACTTCCAGTGCTCTGTCCAGGATTCGTGAGGATCTGGTGCCTTGAGCACCGCTGCAGGCAAGTGCTCGGCAGCCAACGCGTAATGCTTGCTGCTTCCTGTTTTGTGATGGATAATCAACTCGCCGCGAAAGTACAGCGTCTCCAAGGTTGCTCGCGCCAGCGATGTTCGATTCCAAGACCAAGGCACTTGGCGATTGAGATCGATGTCACGCGATGCAGCCCAGCCGCGTTCTTCCACAATGTCCTTGACCTGCTGCGCTACAGCATTCACCTCGTCACGGCTGTGGCCTTGCTCGTAATGAGCGGCACGCCAACGCTGGAAGTATGGCCAGTCCTCCACAGCCCAAATCGATACATTCTTGTCAAAGTAATCTACCAGCTTCCGCGTTTCATACAGCAGACTGGCAAGCATATCTTTGGTGAAGCCGGCGACGCGAGCCTGCAAAACCAGCTCGGCGTTCTTACCGCAGACGTCAATGGGATCATATTGGATACACCCGGCTTGGCGCACAAAGGCCAAGACGCCGGTTTCACCTGTAAAAGGCGTTTCGCCGAGCAAGCCCTGCTTACGAAGGACAAAACGACGAGCTTGTTGCTTTGTTATGCTTAAATAACCGCTCATCGCAGCGAAGCCTCACCTTCAGACCGCCGATCGAGCATAGTTTCTCGAACCGCTTTGACGATTGTGTAGTGCCATCCGTACATATCTTCTTCAGATATCCCAAGAAGCCTGTCTGGAAGCAGGTAAATCCATGGATCGTCCACGATGACGACTTTGTGGAACGGATCCATAGTCAGCAGGGAAAGCGGTGCCCGTTCTTCCCACTCTGACAGCGATAGTTTCTCCTCACGAGCCAACCATTCCAACAAGTCATACATGAACGCTGCCATGGCTGGAACTGGACTGGGACAGAGCTGTCGAACCCATTCGTCAAGAAGCTGCCAGAGCTTGTGGATCGTGGTTTGGCGACGGTGTAAGCTATCCAAGGATACGTCACCGGTATCAAAAAGCTCATCCAGCCAGCGATCCCAGTCATTGGGTCGGCGCCCTAACGTGCGGCTGAGGTGAACAAGCCATTTCTCATGGGGAACGTACTCTTCGTTGATCAAAAACAACGCTTCCAACAATGGTTGTACAGCCTGCGACATCATAAAGTGTCCCTGCAGAGCATCACCTCGGTGCAGCCAAGTATCCCCCGCCAAACGGTAATTCCACCACGCGGCGAAAAGCCGGGGACCAGCATCGGCTGGTGAAGGCTTTCTGGCTAGCTTGGCAGTGATCAACTGCTGCACTTCGCCTGACGGATCATAGAGAATGTGGGCATACGATAGATCCCACAGTTCCATGGATTCCCATGCTCGCTGACATTCCGCCCGGATATCCACCATCTTCAGATCAAACAGGCTGCCGTTGATTTTACAGATCCCGACGGTCAGCGGAGATAGACCGCTGTTCCAAACTGCGTACGTCTCTGGACGCAGATAGACGGTCAGGTCAATCTCCGATAGATGATCACCATAGCCGCGCGCTAACCCGCCGTTCAGGGTAATGCCTACTACCCCATCCCACCGCTGGAGATCGGGTAGGGCCAATTCTGCAGCTTGCTTTAGTTCCTTCACCGTATTCTTGCCTTGAATCGTGACATAGGGTCGCGTCATGGCGTTTCTCCTCCTCCATTGGGCCCGTTGATCCTCCAAGGTTCACCGCTCCGCCTCGCTATCCTGCCCGGTTAGCAGGCCAGTTGTACAGACGTGTTTCCCCACCCAAAATTGATAGTTCAACTAGTAGATACGCCCCTTAAAGGGCGTTTCGCGCTCCATCGCAATCCACGCATGGCTCTCTATGAAACAGACGTGCTGCCCTTGCGGTGGTTATGCTATGCGTTAGCGTCAGCGTAAGCCAAATTCAACCAAACCAGGCCGCCGTACACATTCGCGACCAGCGGAAATAATGGTTCCGACAGAACTTTCCCTTGTCGTGGTCTGACAAATGCAGTATTCTGATAATAGATAACATCACAAAGGAGGTGCCAACTGGTATGATCAAAATGATTGGCGCAAGCGCAATTCGGTTGTCGTTCGCTGCTCGCAGAATCACCAGTGTTGGCCACCGTCACATGGAGATCGAATGGCAGATTTCCGTCTGAGACCGGAGCAGACGGGCCGCATCCAGCACCGCAGCCTAAGCTGCAGATTGGTTAGCACAGCTTCGGAGTGTATGCAGCCCTTCGCGGCCAACACCTTGGTAATCTAGACAAGGAGGCCGTTGGCATCTATGTACGTTAATGCAGAAAAAGTACTACCGCCCCACTTACTGCGCCAAATTCAACAGTATGTTCAGGGCGCCGAGATTTACATTCCGAAAGAACCGGAGTCCCGGGTGCGCTGGGGTGAAAACAGTGGTTCCCGGACGCATATCAACCAGCGCAACGCAGATATCATCCATCGCTTTCGACGTGGCGAGAGTATCACAGCGCTCATGGAGCATTACCATCTAGGCTATGACAGCATTCGCAAGATCGTTCAGTCGCACCGGAAATGACGTGTCCCACCCATTCTCTACGAGCACAAACATTAGGTTGTGCTACAATGAAAATGTGAGTGGGCCCACTCAATTCTCGCAGAAGGGGGATGATCGATTTGATCCAGTGGAGGTATGGCAAACTCTAGGTACGCCTAGATTGCCACTCAACGGGCAGGGCAGGTTTTCCGCCAGTCAGGGGAGACCTGCTCTGTCTTTGTCGCGTGCGAAGGCATAGGCACGATTCATCCCTAGTACCCAAACAATACTTCGACCTGAAACGATCCCTAAATCAAGAGAAATTCTTAAGAAGGCTCAAGTGCCAGAGCATTCTTGTCGATATTGTGAAAGATAGCGCAGTCGTTTGCCCTAGGTTATCTTGGGGAGTCCGAGCAGGACAGGATCATACCCACTGGCCGAATCGCGCATACAGACGGCTTCAAAATAACAGCTCGGAAGGCGGTTTTGTTGATGTGGAATAAGTTATCACTGCAGTGGAAGGTCTTGGTTCCGATCATTGGTGGGTTGTTTTTGTTCGGTTTGACAGTGGCCGTGGTATCACAGATGATCGTCACGGAACAGGTCAAGTTAATGGCCAGAGAAAAGGCACAATCGGATCTGAACACTCTGTATGAACTGGTAGATCGAGAATTACCAGGACCTTGGCGCATTGAAGACGCTGTACTTTACAAAGGTACACAACCCATAAACGACAACAATAGCCTCGTGGACTGGTTGGGCGAACTCACTGGCAACACCGTGACCATTTTTCGCGGCGATACTCGTGTGGCCACCAACGTGATGATCGAAGGCCGCAGAGCCGTGGGAACGCAAGTGGCTGGCGACGTGAGCCAAGAGGTCTTAGTCCGAGGGAGAGAATACCTCGGAGAAGCCATCGTTGTCGGTGTTGCCTACCAAACAGCCTATAAGCCTATCCGGGCGGCCGACGGTACTACCATCGGCATGTTCTATACAGGAGCTTCCCAAGCTCTAATTGATGATGTCATTGCCGCATTTAACCAGGGCTTGCTGACAGTTAGCGTATTTGCCATCGTCATCCTCTCGCTGCTCCTACTGCTGGTGACCAAGTACAGCATTACAAACCCGATCAGCAACGTCAGCAACATTCTGCGTCGGATCGCAGATCTCGATCTGCACGTTGACGAACAGTCCTCAGCGGTTACGTATCTCAAGCGCTCCGATGAGATCGGTACGATGACGCGCGCCTTGGCAGACATGCAGAAGAGCTTGATCGACATGGTTACCTCGCTGCAGGAGGTGGCTCAAAACGTAGCCGGAACCAGTGAAAACCTGGCGGCATCAGCCCAAGAAAACTCGGCCACCATCGAAGAAGTTGCATCGTCAGCAGCCACATTCAGTCAAAGCGTAGCTGACGCACAACGGCGTTCCGACGACATGCAGCAGGATGCGCAGACCATTGGAAAACTGTCCAACGAAAGCGGCGGCAAAATGGAGTACACGCGTCAATCGATGGATAGCATCGTAGCCGCCACGGGCGAGGTCAAGGTTACCCTCAATGATCTGGCCTCGCAGGCGCAGAACATGGAGAAAATCTTAGAGATGATCTCCGCCGTAGCCGACCAAACCAACTTATTGGCGCTAAACGCTGCCATTGAAGCTGCTCGGGCCGGTGAGCACGGGCGTGGATTTGCGGTGGTAGCCGACGAAGTACGAAATTTGGCCGAACAGACGCAGCGTTCGGTGGATGATATCAGCAAGATGGTGGGAACGCTTGTTGTCAGTGCCAAAGACTCTGTCCAAACCATGAATGAGGCCGAAACCCACACGCAAGCTGGTAGTGAACAGCTAGCATCCACACAAGAGAGCTTTGCGGATATATCGAGTCGGATCAACAACACCATCACGCAGATTGAGATGATTGCACAGTCGATTCATTCCATGGCAGAGGCCAGTGACTCCATTGCAGCAGCGTCAGAGGAGCAAGCAGCGTCGATGCAAGAGGTGGCTGGAACGACCCAGACCTTGGCCTCCATGTCCGAGCAGCTGGCTGGTGTTGTAGAACGGTTTCGACTGTAGAGATCCGCAGTACCAGCATCCAATCGATCCCCTGTGTTGAAGCCTGGTCCGGTGCTATCCTTAAGAGCACCGGATCAGGCCTTTGATGAAGCCAGCCGGTTTTGCAGCCAGTTCTTCGTTAGCTCGGTCAAATTCGTCCAAGGTATAGATGTGTCGAGCCACTCCGGTGTAACTCCAAGTACCCTCCGACAGCATCGTCAGACCTTTAGCGCAGCATTTCACCAGAAATTCCGTATGACGCTCGTGGGTATTGAGAACACTGATGCCTTTCCAGCCCCATAGACGCATATCGACATACCGCAGTCCGCCTTGATGCCAGGCTCCCACGGCGAGGGTTCCGTGAACGGCTGTCATGTCACTGGCAAGGCTTAAGGCCTCTTGAGTGCCAGCCCATTCGGCCACCAGGCCGAGCCCGCGTTCATGGATGCCGTCATCCCATTTGTTGACGAGCAGGCGCTCCGGCACATCATCTGGAGCATATACGACATCGGCGCCAAATTGAAGGGCATTTTGGCGCGCCTCTGAGCGTGGATCCACTGCTATGATCGAACCCGCTCCCTGCGATCGCAGCAGCGAAATGATTCCTAAACCCATGTAACCCGCGCCAAGCACTGCCACCGTGTCACTCAAAGCGTGACTGGGCAGTTTCGAAGCGGCGCTGACCAGACAGCCTAACGGCTCAGCCAAGGCATCCTCATCAGCAATATTGGCTGGAACGGTAACCGCTCGTTCTTCATGAATCAAACAGTACTCAGCAAATGCAGGTGTACTGGCCAATCCCGAGACTCGATCGCCCACGGCGAACGACTCCACGCCCGGCCCCAATTCGACCACGACACCCACCGGTTCATGTCCAAATCGTTGACCTGCCTTGGCGTTTTCCCAAGGGTGCCATTCGGACATACATAAACCGCTGTAGGTGACCTCGACAAGCAGCTCGCGATGACCGGGCTTAGGTTCTGGCGCGTCCACAACACCGCTGTGGGCTGGCCCCTGCATCACTACGATCTTCATCA
>SLOZ01000404.1 GCA_007132255.1 Limnochordia bacterium
AAATTATTCGGGATCACGATGGTCGCTCTGCTATTGGCTGGATGCCTTGGAGGCGTTGGCAGCCCTGGCACCGGAACGGTGTCCCTGCGCTTAGGGGATTCCAACGCCGAGCCCACTGAGAGCAGTTCCCTGGTGCTGCAGGCTGTAGAAGGCAGTGATGCGGATCCAGAAGACATCGCCGAACTGTGGATTACGTTCGAAAGCATTGAAGTCAAGAAAAATGGTGGCTGGGAAACATTGGCCACTGTAGAATCAGAGAATCAAAAAGTTGACTTGATGAGCCTGCGTTTTCAACCGCTGCTCATGGGTTCTAACCAGTCGGTCACCGCCGGCACCTATAGCGACGTGCGCTTAACGACGTCTGACGAAGATGAAGCCCACGAGGTCGTGCTTGTGGATAGCTCGACACATGCACTGAAGATACCCAGCAATGAACTGAAACCACAGGTTGCTGAGTTTGTCGTTCGTGAAGGTGCCGTGACACAATTGGTCATGGACGTCAACCCCCACTATATCGTTGAGCGAGGCCAATCAGGCCAAGGTTACAACCTCAACCCGGTACAGGCTGTGCAGCTGCTGCACATGTCCGATCTTGCTGAAGTCGAGTTTTCCTGGGAACTTCCGGAAAGCTATGATTCTGGCACCATCACACTCACGCTATTTGCCGCAGACGATAGTGGCATGGAAGATCCGCTGCTGAGTTTGACATGGACTGAATGGACCGAAGACCTGGTACTGGCAGGAATGCGGCCAGGAGCCTACCAAGTCCAATTAGCGGTGGAGACTGGCGAAGAGGCTTCGTTGGAAGCTTCGAAGGATTTCGCTGTTGCTGCCGACGAGACCAAAGATGTGGAGTTGGAACTCTTAACTGTCACCGACGAATAGATAGCATCGTCGCACGGGATAGCGTCTTGCTTACCACCTTGCCCAGTTAGAAAGCCGCCGCGGTAACAATACCGAGACGGCTTTTCCTTATCCGTTCATTTTTTGCTTAGCCGAGCCACAGAAGGTCTTGTCCAATGGCATCTGGCCTTACGCCAACCAAATACGCAGCGTGCGGACTTCATAGGGCTTTATGTTCAACGTCATCGGGCCATGAGAAATGGATCCTTCTGGCTCTTCCATGAGATTACACTCCTGCCATTGAGCCACAGGTAAATCGGATGTCAGGGTAATCTTGCCGCGCGCTCCACCGTATTCATGGAAACGAACGATCATCTCCGGACCATCCTCGGCTTTTTTCACCGAATCGATCAAGACATGACCACCCTCCACCCCAACGGTGGAAAACTGCCTAGGTTCCGTGCGGCCGGCCACGGCCAGCAGCGGCTGGTTGAGTTTCCAGGCCTGCAGCACTGTATCTCCCTGCAGCCAATTGCCTTCGTGGGCCAGTAAGGAATAGGTAAAAACATGCTCTCCTTGATCGGCTTGGTAGTCAGGGTGAATGGCAGACTTGATCAAACTTAGGCGCAGGACATTACCTTTTATGTCATAACCGTATTTGCAGTCATTGAGCAGACTTACACCATAACCCTGTTCGGATAAATCAGCCCACTGATGACCCACCGTCTCGAAGCGAGCCCAATCCCAACTGGTGTTCCAATGTGTAGGGCGTTTCACATTGCCAAACTGGATATCGTAGGTAGCTTCCGAGGCCAGAATATCCACAGGAAACGCAACCTTCAACAGCTGCTGGCGCTGGTGCCAATCCACTTTGGTTCGGAAGTCCATGCGTCGCGTCGAACTGTAAAGCACCATATCCTGCTCAATGGTGGAGGCATCCCACTGCCAGCGAAATCGCATAATACAGCGCAGTGCATTGTGTTCCACCAGTTCCGCCGAAACCAGTCGGCGAACTTCTTCCATCTTCTCCTGATAAAACAGATCAATATCCCAAGCATCATGGGCCATGGGTTTGTCTTCAAAGACCTGCAGAACATTGCCCCGCTGTTCCGGAGCCAAGACATCGCGCTCGTGCTGGCGATCATAGATCTGTGTCAATTGGCCATTGGCATCCCAAGCGATGCTGTAGAACGGTGTATCGACACCACGGGAATGGATGGTGAATGGCCGTTCTTCACTTACGCGAGCACCGAGGACAAAGGAAATCGTGGTGTATCCCAACGATGGTACATTATACACCAGCACCGACCAACTATCACCATCGGCGGCCGCCCGCAGAACATTTCCCTCCTGATCCTGCCAAGTGCCTTCTTCCATACCTGCCCGCAGGGGAACATCGACGAGGCCCTGGCGCAGGAAGGAACCAGAGTTAAAGATGGTATACGTAAAGGGGTCATCTTCCACCACCAGCGACTGCAGGACGTCGCGCTGCAGTTCGTGCAGTTGGACTTGAACAGCGGCATAGTCCTCGAGTGTATCTTCATAAACCTCGCGGATGGAGGAGCCGGGGATGATGTCGTGAAATTGGTGCAGCAGTACGGTCTGCCACGCCTTGTACAGAGGTTTTTGCGGATAGATTTCCCAATCATGGGCTTGTGCTGCGCGCAGAACTTCCAGCCATTCCTGGCGGCGCAGACCCAACTCTAATTTGCGGTTGCCGCGCTTAACTGCGGCTTGACTGGTATACGTACCACGATGGTATTCCAAATACAGTTCACCATTCCAAGTGTGGACGTACTCTTGGCTGTCCGCCACGGTGGTGTGCAGACGGTCGAAGTATTCGCCAGCTCGTCCGGCCTGTACCTTAGGAATACCCGGCATATCTTGGAGCCGGCGGCGCATCTCTAACATATCGCGGTTCACGCCACCGCCACCATCGCCATAGCCGTAGGCCAGCAGCAATTCCTGATTGATGTTCTTATCGCGATAATTATCCCAAATCCCTTGGACAAAACGGGCGTTGGTACTGCCGTTATACGTATAGAAGTGTGCCGCACCTTGATCCGGCGTGGTGATGAAATGCGTCAGAATTTCGGTGCCGTCGATTCCGCGCCACCAGAAGGTATCATTGGGCATCCGGTTATACTGGTTCCAGCTGATTTTTGTTGTCATGAAGGTATCGATCCCGGAGCGCTTCAAGACCTGAGGCAGCGCCCAGCTGTAGCCGAACACATCTGGCAGCCAGAGATAGCGGCAGTTGACGCCAAACTCCTTCTGCAGAAAACGCTTACCCTGCAGGATCTGGCGAACCAAAGACTCTCCGGAAATCACATTACAGTCCGCTTCGACCCACATCGCTCCGTCGGCTTCCCAACGCCCTTCCGCGATCCGCTCTTTCAGCTCTTGATACAGTTCCGGATAGTCACGTTTGACATACTGGTAGAGCTGTGGTTGGGTCTGCAGAAAGACATATTCAGGAAATAGTTCCATAAGCCGCAGGACTGTGGAAAAGGAGCGAGCACACTTCTCGCGTGTGTGGCTCAGACGCCAAAGCCAGGCCACATCAATGTGGGTATGGCCTATAGCGGTCACCGTCACATCGTTGTGTTTGGGCATGTCGTCCAAGCGGGCATGGATAGACTGCAGAGCCGTCTCCACCGAACCATAAAAGCGGCTGCCTCCGGGCTGCGACCAATCCAGCTCAAGAAACGCAGCGTTGAGCGCCTGCAATAACTGGTGTCGCTCCGGTCGGTTCTCGGGCAGAACCTGCAGCGTCTCCCAGACAGCCAAAGCAGTGTAATAGAGATCATCCACCGCCGTGTCCAGCCAGCAGATTTCTGCTTGGTGCAACTGCATGTCTAAATCCTGCGGCCGTCCGCCCCCTTCGAGGCCCGACCACAAACGCACATGCAGACGGACGGTCTCGCCAATGGAACTAGGTTCAAAAAACACCTCGCGATGGTTTGAGTCCACACCCTGGTACGGACGACTGTTCACAAAGAGCAGCGACTCAAACCCGGAACAATTACCCGGTCCGGTTCGTCCAAAATCAAAGCGGCCCAGTACCCGACGCTGCCGCCAAGATTCCGGAATGGCTGCATCCATTTCTAACCAGATGTAGCGGTCGCGCCCTACCCAGCGCTGTCCGGCACTACAGGGCTCCCAGTCGTTATGGCGCGGCGGGTACGCTCCCGGTTCCTTCTGTGTATCTTCGCAAAAACGCAGTCCCGTTAGGGGCTGGGTATCCCGATAGCGATAGGCTTCCAATTCATTAATGCGTGCCCGTAACTTGCTTTCGGTAAAAAACATCAAGTCAGACCTCCAGTGCTTCGCTCAAGATGAAGTTGCCGACCAGCACCGGCCAACCTCTGCAGAGCCCGATCCAGCTGCGAAAGCGGCCGCTGCATTTCGGACTCCATTCCCGACAGCAGAACCTGTCTGTTCAAGTACAAGAGCTCGCCCAGTGCCCGATAATCCCGGCGCAGCAGGGTGTCGCGCAGCCGTTTGCGGAGTTCGTCAGCGAATGAATCCAACTGCTGCTTTTCATCTCGACGAAGCTTGTAGAGCTCTTCATCAAGAATGTCTGCCACGTTGGGAAACAACAGCTGCCGCAGCGACGGCTGCACTGGGGTCGGCAGTTCATTCTTCGCGTGTGCGGCTTTGACGAATTGTTCGAGATTAACCAAGGACCTGGACAACAGCTGCTTCTGGTCAAAGATCTTCCCTGTTTGTTCCAGTTTTTGCTGGACGTTATGCTGGGCCAGCTGCCCTTGATCACCCTTGAGAACAGCCTGCATACGTCGGAGAAACGGCTCGCCAGCCAAATTCGCCAGCACCCCGCCGGCAATAATCAGCGGCACGCCACTGACCAGCAGCCCAGCCACCTGCGCACCACCGGCAAACAACGCCACCCGCCCACCGGAACCTACCATATCCACACCCACGGCCCGAAGAGCCTCTTTGGGACTGAGTCTTCCCTGCGAAACCTCACCGCCATGCTTCCACAACGAGCGCAGGGCACTGACTGCCATGATCACAGGTATCACAGCGCCATAGCTGCCAACGGCGCGAGTGGTCTCCGCATTGTTCTCCGACCATCCATCGTCAGCCACAGCAATCGTCTCTTCGCCAGTGATGGCGAAATCTTCGCCCTGAAGGACCACTGCGTCTTCGGAGTACCAGACAGCTTCATTAACGCCCGGCAGTTCACCGGCAGCCGCCTCCAAACGTTCTGCCGGAATGGCCACGGCCTCACCGCTGCCTGCGTCTAGAGAAGCCGAGTCAGCCAGATGTTCTACGGCGGCTCTGGCCTGCTCACTGCCGCCCCACAACGAATAGAGACCGACCAAACTTACGGTACCCATACCCGCTAGCAGCAGTGGCTTTTTGTGCTGCCCCGTCCATTGGATCGGTGCATGAACCGTTTTGACCAATTGCTGACGCATAGTTGCAGAACGGGCCCAAAGAACGCGCAATCCAAACGCAGCGCCGATAACTAGCACGAGCACCAGCGCCACACCCCACCAACGCTGCATGGTGTAGGCTGTAACCAGCGACGCTGTGACGGCGACGGCAGCTATCAAAGTCCACCATAGTTTCGTTGTCCACTGCTGCATGGGCAATCACCTCACCACAATATTCGCCTTCAGCCAGGGAGTTCCTGTCTTCACGTCTGGTGGTCAGTTTTTGACTTTCTCTGACCTAGAGTCTGCGAGGAAATAGAGCATTATGCATAATCTTGCGGTATAGCGACCAAAATTGGACTATTTTGGCGTATAACAGACTTTGACTTTCCCTGATGTTTTAGTACAATAGGAATTGAGGAACAACAATTAACGATCCTTTAACGGAGGTGGAGAGCATGATGTTTCCTATTCGTCCGCAGCAGCGTCGAATGCGTGGTCTTCAGCGCGGTGACGATTGGCTGCCCATGATGCATTGGCCGCAGACGGCTGCCGAATTCTTCTCCGGTGGACCCAACTGGACGAGTGGCTTTAGCGTGGACATTCAAGAACAGGACAATGCATACGTTTTAGAGGCAGAAATCCCAGGTATCAGCAAAGACAATATTCATGTTGATGTGGAGAAGGATTACTTGACCATCAAAGTTCAGCAGGATGAAGCGACCGAGGAAAAAGACGATCGTTATATCCGCAGAGAGCGGCGCCAGAGTGCTTGCCAGCGCAGCTTCTATATTGGCGACATTAAAGCCGATGAGATCCAAGCCCAGTACGAAGATGGCATTCTGCGGATCCACTTGCCCAAGCTGGATGAAACTGCTCAAACGCGGAGGGCCATCGACATTCAGTAGCAATGACAGTCGGTTCAGGGCTGGCGTAATCGCACCGCCAACCAAAAACTCGCAGCCAGTGATCTCGCTGCAGACCTGGTGGTAGAGGTTGCCTACGGAACAACAAAAGCCCGGAAG
>SLOZ01000262.1 GCA_007132255.1 Limnochordia bacterium
CCAAGTTCGAGACCGTTATAGCGAATCACATCGAGAAGTGAAGTCGTGTCATGGTGTCCTGGAAAGTTTAATAACGAATAGTAAGGGAGTCCGTCACGAGCGAAGGCCTCGCCCTGTGCACTATGCCAGTTATCGATAATGGCGTCTGGTTCTGCAGCAACGATTTCTGTTATCTTACCAGGAGTAATTTCACCTGGACCGTAGATAACCACCACATCATAGCCCAACCAGCGCACAAAACGCTCCTGGTGACCCTGGACGGCTACTGTAATCCCTGCTGTGTTCACGGCGGTCGCACCAGCTTCTAGCTCTGCCGCCAACGTCCGCAGTTCTTCGACCCAGACAGCAAATTGCGCTTCGCGGCCGAGACTTGCTGCGAGTTCTGCGACCGATGCTTCAAGAAGCGGTGGACTGTTGTTGGTGTGTACCTGCAGAACACGATCTTCAGAAATGTTGGCCGCTTGAACGAGATTGCGGATAAATGGTTCATAGCCGGCCCAGACCACGTAGTCTGCTTCCAACGCCAACTGAATGTCACCGGGGCGGAAGTCATATTCTGCTGGGTGACGCAATTCAACCGGAGCCAACACAGTAACATTCGTTATACCAAGAGCTTCCACCATAGCACCGACCCACGTGGTCGATGCTACCACAGACACCTCTTGTTCTGCCGACACGGCCGAGCTAACGCCCAATATCAGCAGCGCGGTCAACAGCCAAATAGCAATAGTCTTTTTCATGACTATATCCTCCTTTGTTTTACATAACTCAGGGCCAGAATAAATGCTCCTGTTACGGCAACGCTGGCCCCTACAGGTAAGTCCAACGACAATGCCAGAAAAAACCCACCCGATGCGCTTAACAATCCGAAAAATGCTGTCAGAACCAGCGCCATCTTCAAACCATTGGCCAACGGCAGCGCGGCCATTGCGGGCAGCAATATTACCGCATCAACCAAGAGCGCTCCCACCAACCGCAGTGCCAAAGCTACTGCAGCGCCGAGTAGGATAAACATGACCAGACGAATCTTACCCACCGGAACACCAAGAATGGCGGCAAGTTCTTTGTCCAGCAAAACCAACTGGATCTCACGGTAGAGTATAGTGTAGAACAGAACTGTCACGATTCCCAAAACAATGACAAACACGAGATCCATCGTCGAAAGCAGCAGCACGCTCCCGGCGAAGATGCCGAATACTTCCATGGCAGGGATGCCAGATTTTGCCAAGAGAATAAAGGCAACGGCCAGCGAGCCAGTCATGAAAAACCCGGACAAAGCATTCGTGGATAGCCGCACTCGGTCTCCGAGAACGCCCATCACGCCGGACACCAATAAAATTAGCGCAAACGCACCTACCGTAGGACTCATATCCAGAGCCATCCCCACAGCGGCCCCTAAAAGGCCCACGTGCATCAACGTGAATCGCAGACCCGTGAGATTGAGGGAGATCACCATCACTCCCCACAACGACAAAAGACTTCCGGCTAAGATCAGACCGACGAATGCCTGACGGATCATGGGTATCTGCAGAGCTTGCAGCCAACTCATGCGACCACCTCTTCCAGCAAACCATACTGCATCTGCCAAGCTTGGCTGAATCCCCAAGAATGCTGGATCTGATGGGTTACCACTAGAATTGTCAGCGGAAGCTTCGCATGCAGCTCCTTGATCTGCTCCACCAAGGCCTCTTGGGCTTCCGGATCTAGATACGTCGTCGGTTCATCCATTAAAAGAATTTCCGGATCGCGCACCAGAGCTCGCGCTAACGCCACCTTCTGCCGCTGACCACCACTGAGTTGCCGCAGATCACGTTTGGCCAACGCTTCAATGCCCACGAGTTCCAAGGTCTCCTGCACTCGGCGCCGATCCTGCGAACTCGGACGTTTTAGGCCGGAAAAAAACCGCCCCCAACGTCCGAGCAGTACGGAATCCATGACCGTTATGGGCAGCTGTCCTGGAGCCTGAATCTGCGCCAGGTAACCAATTTGGCGGCGGATCCAATCGCGGTCCTTGTTCGTCCGTATCGGGCGCTCAAGAATTTGCAGCGTTCCAGATGTCGGGCGCAGCAGACCACAGATGACTTTTAGCAGAGTGCTTTTACCGGACCCGTTTGGTCCAAAAATGCCAACGTAACTGCCTTGTGCCACGGTTAAATTGGCGGCGCGCAATACCTCTTGGTCATATCCTGCAGAAATGTTCTGTAGATCAATTGCTGTTTTGTTCATCATCGTTCTCCTCGCTCTGGCAGTGCGCGGCTGCCACGGTCAAGGCTCCCCTCACTCCCTTCATTCCCAGCAGTTGGTCGGCTAACTCCTGCACGTCGGCAGCAGGTCCGTTCACAACCATCACTTTAAGGCAGGTTTCGGGATCTAAGTGTACCTGCAGGTTAGCGGAAATAATAATGGAAGGATGGCAGGATGTATGAACTGGACGAAGCCGAACCTTGTACGGGTAGATCAATGTGATCGTACCAGCTACGTGCGCCTCAGGACTGTGGGATGCTGTCTGTGTCAGTGCGTGCAGTGCCAAATCCCGTACGGCCTCCGAACGGTTAGCATAGTCCTTACTCTGCAGCCAACGATCGAACTCCCGCAGTAAGGTTTCGTCCATGGATACACCAAAACGAGTTAGTGTGCTCATCCCTATCCCCCCTAACCGTGCCACGAAAGCATTCGTTCGTAGCAAGGTTACTTAAGCTATTCGTGAGTGGCTTCGAGAATCCTGCTACTCCACGGAGAGTTCCTGATATTTTTCCAACGTTTGTTCGCCGACGCGGTCATGAATGGTGACCTGGGCGGTATAGGTGGTCCGGGGAATCCAACCGGGTATATCCACCCAGATGTAAAACCAAAGAGAATTCGGAGCATAGGCATCCCAAAAAACGTAATCTACGACGTCTTCCTCAGCAAACAGGCGCAGACCTATCCTCGAACGCAGTTCGACGTCGATGGATATGTCCGTATAGTACTGGCTGCGGTCCTCATCCCAGAGGCTCTCGTAACCAGCGATCTCCATATACACATAAGCCCGGCTCCCGCGCTGAAAGATCCCCTCTTCATTTGCCCGATAGTCTCGATAGTCCGTCACTTCGTCCGCCCAGGCGAGATCCAAAAACCGGAATCCAGTCTCGACTTCCGTCGGAACCGACGTTGCGTCGGAGACTTCCTCTGCTCCCACTGGACAGACGACCACCAAAAACAACAGTATGACCCACAAGTATTTCATCTTTCACCCTCGCCTTCTAGGAGTTTTTGCATAGTGCGTGGAATAGATTAAAGGAGCCGTGTTGCCTAAAGATCGCTAGCAGAGCCAACAAAAGTTCGAAAAGCCTTTACCTGGGATTTCCGTAACTATCCAGAGTCAAGTTTACCGTCCAGACATCGATAATTGTAGAAAGGATGACACAGTATGCTTGAGCAACTGACCAAAGGTCACTGGACACGGCCCAGTGACAAACAGGCTGTGTACACCGAAATCGCCCCTGGCCAACGGTGGGGCATACGCGTCACTCTCATCGCAGATTATGCCAAAGTGGAAGCGGTGGAAGGAGAAAAAGGTGCATGGTACAAAGGACCCGATCGCTACTCCACCACGGTATATCCCCCATCGCGGTTGGAACGATGGAAGGGTATTAACTTTGAAGACAAGATTATGGCTGAAGTTGATAAAAAACGCCAAGTAGCAGCAGAAGAGAACGACCCAGCGGCAGCAAATCCGCCGCAGTAACCCTAGACCAAGGAGGTGTGTCCTTGAAGATCCTTATTGTGGGAGACACTGTGGACCCCCAGCTCTACGACCATTTTCGGCGCGATCGCTTTCCTGACAATATTGATGTTATCTTCTCTGTGGGCGATCTACCGGCTTGGTATCTATCATACCTGATGTCGGTGTTCAACACTCCACTGTATTATGTTCGAGGTAACCATGATACATCCTTCGAGAATAACCCACCGGAAGGTGGGGAGAACATTGACGGGCGAATTGTTCATTTTCGCGGCCTCAATATCCTAGGCCTTGAGGGCTGTATGTTTTACCATGCCCATTCGGCCGTTCAATACAGTGAGAAACAGATGTGGTGGAAGTGGCAGCGTCTGCGGTTTTCTTTGATGCTGCGCCGCCGTATTGATGTTATCCTGACCCATGCGCCGCCTTTGGGTATCCATGATGCCGAAGACCAGTGCCATCGAGGCTTTTTAGCGTTTTCCCAAATGATCCACAAATACCGTCCCAAATACTTCATTCACGGCCATACACATCTTAACTACGGCTACAAACAAAAGCGCATTGATGTAGTCAATGACACAACAGTGATCAACGGCTATGGCTATCACATTCTAGATACAGAAGAGCTATGATCCAGACTCGAAACGGAGGTAGCTGCGGTGCTTTTTTCACGACCTGCCGAATCATTTAATGAAGTGCACAAGGAAGAAGGCTTAACCGACGCCATAGATCTGGGACTACGTGCTGTGGAACTGCGGCACATTGTCGGTTCTGTCAATCGTTGGCAGGACTTTGACTCTCAGTTTCGTATGCGCAATCGGTCTACGCGTTATCGTTATGAACAGATCAAAAAGGCTGTGGAGCGCGGCGAAAGCATACCGGCTGTGGAGCTTTATAAGATCAAAGATAAATATTACGTAGTGGACGGTAACCATCGTGTCAGTGCCGCTAAACAGGTGGGACAAAAGTACATGGATGCGCATGTGATTGAATACCTGCCGCCCGCTGACAACAAGGAACACCTGCTTTGGCGGGAACGGTCGAATTTCGAACGGCGGACAAACCTAGCGGGAATTGAGTTTACTGAATTGGGCAGTTTCCGAAAGCTGCTTCTCCAAGTGGAGGAGTTCCGCCGTGAAGAAAGTGCTGTCCTCCGCGAAGATCTAACGTTGGCCACAGCTGCCCAAAGTTGGTCTCTAGAGATCTATGAACCGGTGGTGGCCCAGATTCGCCAAGAAAAACTGCTTGACGATTTCCCGAATCGAACCGAAGCAGATCTATTTCTGTACGCCACATATCACAAAATGGCCAAGAACAGATTGGGGCCTAAGCCCATCAGCTATCGAGAAGTTTTGGAGGAATTCCGCAGCCAAACGTTCAGCCGCACCCTGGGTCAGAAGATTGTCGATACGGTAACTAGTGTTTTTCATCTTGCCGATCATCCGGCTCATTGTCCCCACGGGCTCTTATTGGATGAGGACGGACTGGTCAAAATTGTCCGCGAGTGTCGAGGTTGTCAACGCTGTGCCCCACCCGAGCCCGATACCAAAACGCTGATCCGGGACGACGATGGCTATTGAGCATTAAATACCGACGCAGCTGATCATCATGCTTCGTCTTGAAAGGAAGCCTGCCGTGTGCGCAAATCCGAGAAACTAGAAGCTCTGCGGCGGTTAAAGGAGCATTACGCTAGCCCCACGACCGCCTTGAACTACGAGACACCGTTTCAACTGCTTATAGCTACCATTTTATCGGCGCAATGCACAGACAAACGGGTCAACATCATTACCAAGACATTGTTTGTCCGCTGCCCTACTCCGGAGGCTATCGCTGCTTGCTCTGAGGCGGATGTGGCCGAACTTATCCGCACTGCGGGTTTGTGGCAAGCCAAGGCGAGGAATATCAAAGCCGCCTGTGCTCTCCTATTAGAGAAACACGGCGGCCGAGTGCCACAAACGCGTTCTGAACTGATGGAACTTCCTGGTGTTGGTCGGAAAACGGCCAACGTTGTGCTCTCGAACGCGTTCGGCATCCCGGCCATCGCTGTGGATACCCACGTACAGCGAACAGCCAATCGGCTCGGGCTAGCGGCCAGCGAGAACCCCAACCAAGTTGAGCAGCAGTTAATGAAGCTCATACCTGAACAGGATTGGTCGGATGCTCATCATTGGTTAATCTACCATGGCCGCCAGGTGTGTAAGGCCAGAAAGCCACTGTGCCATGAGTGTTTCTTACTGGATCTCTGTCCATCGGCAAAGGAATATATCGGCAGCGTTACCGCAACATAGAGAGCAAGGCTAAGAGCACTGCGACGATGATTGAGGCAAGGACCAACGAGTCAAACCTGAGGTTGGCCGTACTCCAATAAGCATCTTCCGTGTCCGCAGTGTGTCGCTGTTCTAAGCCTCGCTGCTTGCGGGGTCGTTCCACGAGTTACCGCTGCTGTTTCCAGTCAGCTTTCGGTTCCATGGCCCACTGGCCGCCTCCGCGGTCATCTTGTGAGCTTAAACATAACCAATATTTTCAGTAAAAACACGATAA
>SLOZ01000518.1 GCA_007132255.1 Limnochordia bacterium
AGGAAGGTGTTGATTTTCTCTGTTCCGACTGAGATTTTCCGTCGTTGTGGCCGGAGAAATCCCTGGTAGAGGGATTTCTCTCCTCTTGTTTTGCGGTCCGATGATCACATTATCAACACTTTCTAAGGCTAAAGACTAGACCTAAAGAAAGGGGCTTTAGGCCGAGCTTGGTAAAACGTTCATGGTTCCCGGGGCTGGCTTGGTGCTTCCTGCATCCGGCAGAGCAGCAGGGTGGCCAACGTCTGGACCACGAACGAGATGGTCGCGGCCTAGAAGACCGCGGCCCGCAGGCTCATCAAAACCCTGGTATCGTGGACCGGACGATGTTTCGCAGAGCTCCTGGAGGTGATGGCAATGAAGCTTATGTTCACGCTTGCGTTAACGGTTTTCCTTGTCTACATGGCCCTTCCGGCAGCGGCTGGCGCTGACCAGGAACTGGTTTCTGTCCTGCAAGGACATACAACCTATCTAGACGCTTGGCTTGATACTGGTGATGAGCAGATCTGGTCCCTTCAATTGGACACGTACGGGACACTGTTGACGCTCTACGAATTTCCAGAGGCGGCACTGGATGTCAGTCTCTGGTCACTGCACCAGCGATCAGCGGTCCGGATTGCTCACTGGACCGCAAGCAGTGAACGGCGTCTGCAGCTGGCGCTGGCACCTGGAAGCTACGAACTCCGAGTTAGGGCGATCCATGCCGGGCTGTTTCAAATGGGTCTGCAGTTCCAGCAAACTGCGGGCCCTCCCGCCGATGGACCCCAGTTTCAAAGGGGTACAACTCCTGAACTTCCACTCCACACCTTAGTGAGCGGTTACTTTGGCTTTCGCCACCCGACTACACCTGTCTTTCCCAGTGTCCACTATCGCGGCCTGGCAACTGGCAGCGATCCCATCGTGATCGGTCTCTACAATTTGAGTGGAAGTCGCAGCCTCCAGCTGAGTCAGTGGACGGACGGCACACGACAGCAATATACCTCCATCACGTCCGGGGGTCAACTGCTGGTGACTGCCGACGCAAGGACCTCGTTGGCCGTAGCAACGAGCAGTCCCGAGACGCTGAGTCATTATGTAGTGTACGCAGCGCCGCAGCAAAGCACTGAGCCTCTGCGGCTTGTCACTGGGTACCCAGCAAACGGCGACGCCGGAGTTCCCACGGATCAGGTCCTGCTGTTGGGCTTTAATCAAAGTGCTGGCCCTGATACGACACAGCCAGGATTCCGCGTCACCGATACGCTCGGTCGGTCACTGCCGGCGAAGATCGTTCAAGCCGGTGCGCTTTGGATCATCGAACCGATTCCCAGCTGGCCCTCCAACCAGTGGCTGCATGTAGATATTCGTCCTCCAAGCCAAACGTCCGGTGAATCGGAAGGCGCAATCCGTTGGCGTTTTCGAACCGGGACATAAAAAAGATGCTTCAGCAGCGGCTGCTGAAGCATCTTTTTGGTTATCGATCTAGAAGAAGCGGTAACGTACAGAAGCGGTAATACCGAAAGCCGCCTGTTCCCAAACGTCATTACGTCTGGTTTCATCACGGTACGTGGCCGTCGTGACTAAGGACAAGCCTTCAATGATCTGCACATCAGCAAAAGCGCCGACGCCCCAAGAAACGATACTTTCGTCACCTTCACGACCCGAAAGGTTCAAGGTCGCATTGGCGCCGACATCCAAGTTCTCGTTAAAGGTATGAACCACTTCACCCTGAACGCCTACCGTATACACGGAAGCCAGGTTATCGATGGGTGAAGAAGCCTGCGCTGTTACGTTGACTTGGGTATCAAAGGCGATGGGCATACCCAAAGAGGCACTGGCCACAGCCTGAACCGAACGAGTTTCGTCTGCGGGAATGATGATCGGATAGCCTAAACCAGCGCGAACTTCCCAACCAACGCTGCGACGCATAACCTGCTTGTTCAGCAGATCATTCACAGTAATGACACCCGCTGGGCTCAGTACGGGACTGCCCGGTGCGTTAGCGATGATAAAGTCAGACACACGCTCGGCACGTTCAGCAGAAGTTTCTTCAGCTTCATGTACACGCTCAGTTTCTTGAGCCAGAGAAATCAAGAATCCTGGGCCAAAAGGTATAGCAACGTCACCAAGATCCATCAGGGCACGCTCAATCTCAGCGGCACGCTGCAGTGGCGTTGCGTCCTTGAAACGTCCATAACCGACACCAAGATTACCTACCAGGGAGTAACGATCCAAACCGGACGCGGTCCCTGTGATTCCAAAGTAGCCAAATGTATCATTCTCCGGTGTGAAGTAATATTTCACACTGGTATGACCGCCAGAATTAAGATCGAAATCAATGGTTGTACCTTCACCGTCAGCACCAGGGGCACCTTTGGTCTGCAGCGTCAAGGCTGCATTGATGTCATAGCCAAAGGTTGGACTGTCCATGAACTGCCAAAACCGCAGTTTAAGAGTTCCGTAGTTGACGTCCCCTTCCGTGGATGTAAATTGGTCACGATAGTACTGGTAAGAACCAGCAGCATCCAGACCCATGAAGAAGCTTTCAGGTGGCGAATAGCTCATCCAAGGTGGCGACGTTTGCGCAGCCGCACCTCCGGCAACTAACAGCACCAGTAATGCGCTGAGCGCAGCTGCCAGAACAACATTTTGTTTTCTCATGTATATCCATCCTCCTTGTGGTTTCCCATCATTCCCCTTCACCGCAGTAGGGGTCAATGACGGGCGTCTATTTATAAGTTTTCGCCGAAAGGAAGGAATCTCCTGCAACGGATTACTGAAAAGCCTTCTTTTGTGCACCATCCATCGTCAAGCAGGAGATCGCTTTTTCATACAGAAACGTAATAGGGTCGTGCATTAGGAGGTGTCACCACTATGCTTGCATCCAAGCCGTACCGTGTCTTAATCTGGATTTTGACTCTGCTTGTCACCGCCTGGGTTGCGTCCCATGTTACCTTTCTCTTCACACCGCTCGTCGTTATCGCCAACGTTCTTTTCCTACCGCTAATCTTGGCCTTTGTTCTTTATTACCTCATTGCCCCCATCGTCAAGATCCTAGAAGATCGGCAAGTGCCGCGGACGTTGGCCATTGTTCTAGTCTTTGCAGCAATGCTCTTCGGCGGAGTGTTGTTGACGGCCACCATCGGCAATGCCGCTTATTGGCAGTTTTTAGATCTTGTGGATCGGTTCCCTTCCTATCTGCAGCAACTGCAGGACATTGCTGCCCGAACCGAGCTGCCCCTGCTGCTGGAACCCTTCGGGATCGAAGAACGCCTTTCACTGGAGTACCTTATTGAGTGGGTCACCGATTGGCTCCTCGAGGTCCTGCCTACGGTAGGCACCGGTGTCGGTACACTGGTTAACATCCTGACCAGTGCCGCCCTTTCGTTCATCCTGCTGCCCGTCATGTTGTATTACCTGCTCAAGGAACGCGAAATGCTGCTGGGGCATTTGCTGCAATTAGTTCCAGACCAGTTTCAGAACATAGTCCAAACCACGGCTCGCGATATCGATGAAGGATTGGCGTCGTTCATTCAAGGCCAGTTGTTTGTCAGCTTTTCCGTCGGTGTCATGATGTACATTGGCCTGCTCATCGTCGGCCTTGAGCATGCCCTAGTTCTGTCCCTAATCGGACTGTTGACAAACTTGGTGCCCTATCTTGGACCCATCTTGGGTGCCATCCCCGCTCTGGTGATTGGCTTCGTAGCGTCGCCGGCGCTGGGTGTTCAAGTCCTATTGGTCGTGGTCGTCGTTCAACAGCTGGAGAGCTTGCTGATAACGCCGCAGGTTATGGGCCGCAAACTGGCCACGCATCCACTGGCCATTATCTTGTCGCTCATCCTCATCGGCAGTATTGTTGGCATTGTTGGTTTGTTCCTGGCTATGCCCATCTTCGTCATCTTGAAGATCATTTTTGGTCATGCCTTTGTCTCCTACCGCAAAGCCGTCAATATGGACGATAAAGGTGGGGACGTTCATCCTTCCGCTTAACCATTAACCGTCCGAACACACCGGGAACACCCTTGTCCTTGTTTAATGAATACCGCGAATGTATTTCACCAGCGGGCGTATGTTCTCGCGCCGCGTGAAGTCCTGGGGTTTCCGATAGGCTAGCAGCATACCCCGCTCATCCGGGGTTTTTTCGCGCTTAAACATCAGCCGCCATTTCAAGAGGCGCATCAAAACCTTATCTACGGGTTTGAGCTTGCCATAGTCAAAGCCGCCGCGCATGTAAAAGAAGGCCACTTGTGCTTGCTGTTCCGCCGAAAAATTGTGATTGCGGACCTTCACCACAGTTTCTGGCCGCGGCGGAGATGCTCCACTGGCAAACACCGCTACCCGTTTTCCCTGCAGCCTTTTGAGATTCCGCTTGATGATCCCAAGACCGTAAATCCCCGAAACATAGAGTCCACCACCGAAGACCACAGCATCATAATCGGCAAATCTGTTCCCAGAAAACGTCTTAGCGTCGGCCAGATCCGCATGCAGTTCCTCGGCTAACCATTCCGCGTACTTCTTTACAAATCCCGATTTCGAACGATACAGCACCAATGTTTTCAATGCCGCTCCCCGCCTTCTATATGCTGTTAATGAAGTTCTATACTAGCAACCACGTCCGTGACCGATGACCGTGATTGGCCAACTCTCATAGTATGGGCCCGGCAAACGGGTGTCAGCCTGCTCCCCCAACCATGTCGTCCAAGATATCCAATGCTGACGCCACCAGAGGACGGCAAACACTGACAAACAGATTCGCCTCCTTGGCTGCGGTGCGGCCCGAATCCGTGGAGGGATCGTGGCCTAGAAGTTCTCGACACAATAGCGTTTCATGCCGCTGGAGAAAGCGTTCATTGAACGATTGCACGCTTTGACCCGCCAGGGCTTTCAGTTCCACATTGTCGTCCGCCTGCTCAAGGGCTAACAGCCCTAACACCATGTAGGCGCCAGTTACTGCACCGCAGTGTTCACCCTGTTTCATACCGCCCCCAAACCCAGCCGCCGCGGCCAGCAGCGCTTCCTTTGGCCAACCGTACGTTTCACTGTACCTTGCCACAACACTTTGGGAACAATTCAAACCGCTGTCGAATGCCTGGTGGGAAAATGTTATGTTGTCCACGGGCTTCAGTCCTTTCTTGTTTCGTGCTCTAAGGTTTCAACCTTCCAATCCTCGGGTAGAAGCTCAGCCAATGTCACGACCCGCTGTCCTGGCAGCAGAACGTTCGTCCGGATATTGTCCCTATGCAGTTGGCTGATAAACTCACGACAGCGTCCACAGGGCGCCATAATCTCACCTTCACTGCCTACCGCCACCATCATCAACACTCGCTGCTCTCCCGCTGTAATCATGGCAGCCGCAGCTGCATGCTCAGCACAGAATCCCATGGAGCAGCTGGTGTCGATACAGACACCTGTGTAGAGCGAACCCGCCTCGGTCACCAATGCGGCTCCGACCCCACCGCAGTCTGCCCAGGGTGATAGCATGCGCGGCTTTACAACCTTTTTTGCTGCAGTATATACGTCATCCCAAGTCATAGTCCATTCCTTCCTTCTGTTGTCGCTGCAGTGCAACCAATATTTTCGAGTAACGCGAATTAGCCTTATCAAGATCTCGCTGCTCTTCAATCTGACGCTGGCAGGCATGGAAGACCATTTCTGCATGAACTTCCAAAGCCCCCTGCTGTTCCTCTGTCCGCATGAGCGGAGTTAGGTCACTAAATGCCTCCAGCATGCGCAGGTATAAAGCCACCGAACCCTGGGCGTTTTGGCGAATTTGGTGAAACGCCGCATCAAACATGCCCGCGAAGGTAAAGCGACGGGCAAACACGCGCGCCACACCGTCAGGATCACGGTACATTCCTGATGGAAACTGTTTCTGGGAGGCCTGTGCCAAAGCCGCCGTCAGATAGTCAACACACGTTATGGCCGTACCTGGGTCATTGACACCTGTGGACAGCGAGCGCACGGCAATTTCTACCAGTTGATCAAGGGAATATTCAAGATCTTGTTCCGCCGTCTTTTGTCCGCCGACAAACAGGGCGTAATTCACGCTTTTCTCAAGATCCTCCTCCAAGGACACTTCGCTGTAGGCAACTAGGACAGGGCATCCTCCGATCAAAAAATCTCCCGGTCGCACCAGCAGTTCTACGGCGATATCCAAACGTTTGGTCAAACCCAGCAGATAGGCATAATCAATGGCCTGGACATATCCGGACCGCCGGCCCGGCACATGCACGATGACATTCCGCTGCCTTACCTTTGCCAACTCCTCATCAAACAAAAGGCGGTCATCCT
>SLOZ01000193.1 GCA_007132255.1 Limnochordia bacterium
AACACAGCAGCCATGACCACTGGAATTCCATTGAACCCAGCGATAGCAGCACAGCCTGCGGCTGAGCCGCCGAAAAGCATCAGCAAAAAGGAGCGCACATTGAATCTAGCAGCAATCCATCCAGCCAAAGCTCGTCCTGAAGCCAACCCTGCCCAGAAGAGAGATACAGCTAAAGCACCATATTCTACCGGTGCCATCAATTCCCGCACGAGATACGTTGTTAACCAGCTGGTCAATGAGATCTCAGCACCGCAGTACAGCAGCATGCATACGAGCATGAGCCAAAACCATAGGCTGGCGTAGGGGCCGCCTGCCAAAGACGTGGCGGCGTGTTCGGTGGTCTCGGCTGGTTGGGGCCGTGGTGTGGCCAACCAGAGAGCAAACAGCAGCGTCAACGCTGCTGTTGCTACCATGTACAACAGGCTCCAGCTTTGGCTCAAGACATACACCTGGGCAAGAAGCGCTGGGCCCACCAACGCACCAATACTGAAGGAGAAATGCAGCCAGTGCATGGCCCGTCGTGACCGTTGGGGAGGAAGACTAGCGACGGCTGCGTTGAATCCTACGTCCACCGTGCTGAATCCAAAGCCAGCCAATGCCGCGATCACCAGCAGTACAGACCAGTAGGGCGCTACCGGGAGCACCCCCAGGGCCAAAGCACCCAAGAGTGCGCCCGTACCAATATGCCGCTTGGTGCCCATACGGCCATGAAACCAAGCAAACGTGCTGGACCCCGCGATATATCCCAATGAACGCGCTAAGAAGAGCAAACCACCTGTCCCTAGGGTGATGGAAAAGGCGTCCAGCAAAAAGGGCATAGCCACACCGTGAACTGTGGTGGCCAAACCGAGCAGGATGAACGATATGTAGGCAGTGCGCTCCAGTGAAGTGGTGGATGTAAGTGGCATCGGATCTCATCTCCATTGCGTTTGTTTAGACCGCGACCAAAGACATCTTAGGCAATGTGTCGCTAGCAGACCTGTTTCAATGACGTGGTTCCCGCTCATTCTAGCAGTCCTATTTCATAGAGAGTACTGCGTGGTTAACGACTGAGCTCGAAACGCCTTTCAAACGGCGTTTCTCCGAGCAGAACAGTCAACGCTGCGCGTTAAAACACGTTTAAGAAACAGGCCTGCTAGACTGTTGTTCTCGGGGGAATGCTTGGAAAACGGAATTTCGCACTGGTCTGCAAACTGTTTGCGACTCTCTGTGCAACGACGCTGCTGGGTCTGTGTTAAACCAAGGCAGTAGTGCGTTTTGGCGAAACTTCGCTGCGGTCACCGGAGAGTCCTGCTTGCACAGTTTCGCTGGGCTGATTGGGAATGGATGTACCCCGCAGCCGTACTGGGCATGGAGGCCTGCAAAAAATTCTCTGCGACTTCATCTCGAAAGAAACGTAAACGTGTAGGAAATCGACCTTATGAGCGAGAACAAATACGATACAACAGCGACCGTCACGCAGATGATGATTGTGTTCTTCGTCAGCGATTTTTCGTCGGCCTTAAGGAGACGCGACAATGCCTTACTTCACATATGGTGATACAGAAACTCGTCACCTAGCCTTGGCAGATCCCTGCATGGCGCAGTGGATCGAACAGGTCGGAACCATCCAGCGCGAGGTGATCCCTGATCCCTTCGCAGCACTGCTTTCCAGCATAATCAGCCAGCAGATATCCGGCAAGGCCGCGCAGACAATCTGGGCACGGTTTGTGGGCGCCGTTGGTTCCGTGGACCCAGACTCCGTTTTGGCTGTGAGTGAAGCAGACCTGCGGGGCTGCGGCCTATCCGGGCGTAAAGCCGAGTATGTCCAGGGCATCGCAGCCGCTGCGAAGCGCGGCGATATCGCCTTTTCTGACTTCCAACATATGAGGGATGACGATATCATTCGCAGATTGGTGGAACTCAAAGGAGTCGGAGTATGGACGGCCGAAATGCTGTTGATTTTTTCGCTGGAACGGCCTGATGTTCTGAGTTTTGCGGATTTGGGAATTCGGCGCGGATTGATGCGCCTGCATCATTTGGACGATCTTTCAGAAGCAGTCTTTGACAAATACCGAAACATGTATTCACCCTATGGCAGTACAGCTTCCTTGTATCTATGGGAACTAGCAGCGCAGACTACTGCGAAGGATGTTTGAGTGATGCGCCGCTCACGGCGCCTCATTGCCTGGCAGGCTTGTGCAAGATGACTGCGGAACGAGGTGTGGCGATGACCCAAGCACTATACTATGAGAATCCACCGATACTACGGTGGACTACAGAGATCATCGAGCGGAGGGAACGGGAAGGCCGGGTCCACGTCGTCTTGGCAGAGACCGCCTTTTACCCGGAAGGGGGCGGCCAGCCCGCAGACGGCGGCACCATTGCAGGGCTTGCTGTCGAAATGGTGTATCAAGAGGACGCGAAGGTGTTTCATGTATTGGAGCGCGACCCGGGTCAGGGCCAAGTGCAGTGTGAGGTGGATAGCGAACGGCGCTGGCACCATATGCAGCATCATTCGGGGCAACATCTTCTGTCGGCGGTCTGGGAGTCCGACTATCAATGCCAGACTATCGGTTTTCACCTGGGCGAACGCTATGCAACCATTGATCTAACCGGCCCCGAGCTCGAGGCTGGTTGGTTGGCTGCTGTGGAGCGCCGGGTCAACCGAAAGATCCACGAAGATTTGCCCATTGTCACTCATAGCCTACCCAGCCATGAGCTGAAGAACTACTCTATTCGGGGTGGCGATGATTTTGTGGGACCAGTTCGTCTCGTGCAGATTGCCGATTTGGATGACTCGCCGTGCTGTGGAACCCATGTAACTAGCACAGGGCAGATTGGTTTGGTCAAACTCCTTAAGACCGAACGGGTTCGTGGGTGTACACGCATCTACTTTGTCTGTGGCATGAAGGCCTTAGAGGATTATCAGGCTAAAGACCAGATCGTTCGAGCATTGTGTGCTCGGTACTCCACTGGGGAGGCTGATCTTCTGCAGCGCATTGAGGGGGATGAGCGACGTTTGCAGGAGCTTACGCGTGAGCATCGGGAACTGCGTCAACTGTGGCTGACACTGCAGGCGCAAACGTGGGCCGTAGGGAAACGGATTGTGGAGGCGGACGTTTGTGAACCAGACGATGCCTCGGTTCTGGCCAAGGCTATATTGGATGCAGGCGCGGAAGTGGCTGTGGTGCGCTGTGGACAGCGTCTGTTCGTGCAGCACAACGGTGATTTGGACTGGCATTTTGGGCAGTTCATCCGCAGTGAAGGAGTGAAGTTTGGCGGTCGGGGCGGTGGCAGCGGCTCTGCAGCTCAAGCGTACTTTCATGATCCGGAACAACTGGAGCACTTCGCCGCGCATTTGAAATCTGCCTTGGAGGGAAGCGATGATGAGTAACGTGAAGACGATTGTCATCGGGATTGCCGGTGGCACTGGGAGTGGTAAGACGACCTTTGCCAAGCGCGTGCAGGAGGCCTTGAGCCATTACACGGTGGAAGTATTCCACATGGACCGATACTTCAAAAACAAACCTCCGGTGACGGTGGCTCCATTCTCCGGCCGAGAATTTGAGGACCACAACCATCCGGATTCGTTTCGCTTGGATGACTTCTGCCAGGATCTGCGAGCAGCCAAAGCAGCAGGCGCCCAGGACGTTATCCTGGCAGAGGGCCTGATGGTCTTGCACACGGAATGCGTCCGTGAACTTTTGGATCTAGGCATATTCATCGACACCATGGCCGATGAACGGATCGTGCGCCGTCTGCGCCGGAACATGGAACACGGCTTGGACTTCGAAGACATCTCGGCGTTTTATCTTGAGTCTGTAAGATATCGGCACAACGAGTTTGTCGAACCGTCCCGCTGGCATGCAGATATCGTTGTGAATGGACACAACTTCTCGGAGCGCGCTGTGCGCATGCTGCAGCTGTGGGTGGTGGATATGCTGAGCGCCAGGTAGTGTTGGCGTTCGCATCGGTACAAACGTCGGCCCTTGGTGCTCGATGCGTAGTTGAGTTTGCTGCATTTCCGTGGTGTAGTCGCTGTGCAACGATGGACTAACCGATACGCTGGCGGCTTCGGGGGACTGCCGGATCAGAACGCGTTTCTGATGGCTTTGTCCAGCAGTGTGGCCTCCAACTTTGTCCAAGGCAAACGTTCTGTGGATGGCGCTGCTGCGGGAACCTGATGGTTTCTGGGAAGACCTTGGGTGCAGTGCATGTAGACGTGCATCCGCGTGTTCTGTGAGGAAGGATGGTGAGGGATCCATGCAGATGCGGTGGTTGGTCGTGGTGGCTGTCCTGGCAGTATGGGGATTCCTGATTTACGTCGCTGTCTCGCCGAACGCTCTGGAATGGGCCGAACGGCTGTCGCTGCAGGAACCGGGCAGGTATCCAGTCATGGATTCTGAAGATACTGTTCGTTTTGTCGAAGGACAGCCCTATGTGACTGATTATGTCAGACTCATTCAATATATGCTCGTTACGTTAGCGGTTGGGTTGTTCGCGTGGAGGTTCATGCTCGACAAGGGCGGCCGTGTTTAGGAACGTGTTCCGATGGAAGGCGGTTGGTAATTTTTACCTGGTACCTGGTAAAAGTAAATTTTTGGAAACTGGGTGCAGTAGTACAACTTCGAGAGAAACGCGAGCAGACAGCGCAAGCTAAGAAATGCCGTTATGCGGCTGCCTGCAGCCATGAACCCGGGCTGCCGCAGAAATACTAGGTGATGGAAGGCAGCGGTTTTGGCCCTATCCTCGAAAGACCCAGATTCGAGTGGACCCAGAGGCAGGGTTGGGTTGGTTGCGATGATAAATTTGTGAGACGGAGGCATCGCCGATGGCGCATATCTTCCTGGCCCAAACAGATGAGCACTTCAATTTCCTGAAAACGTGGGATTGGCATGTCCATGCTGATGTGCTCAAACGCAAAATGTCCAATGGCGAGATTCTTGTGGTGCAGGTGGACGACCAGTTGGTGGGTTGGCTGCGCTTTGGCTATTTCTGGGATTCGATTCCGTTCATGAATCTGCTCTATTTTGTGGAGACCCATCGCGGTCAAGGTCTGGGACGCCAGATCGTCACTCACTGGGAGCGGCTCATGGCTGAAAACGGCCATTCCATGGTCATGACGTCTACGCTCAGCAATGAGCAGGCGCAGTTCTTTTACCGCAAGTTGGGCTACAAGGACAGCGGCTCGTTACTTTTGGAGAACGAAGCTCTGGAGATCATCTTTACGAAGTCCTTGACAACGCCAGCGGGCAGTGGAGAACGCTAGACTTCGCGGCTCATGGAATGGATCAGGGGAGACGATGGTCTGTGACAACACCGTCAGACTGACGGGTCAGTCACAGCCACCATGGCAGCTAACGCTGTACAGGCCGAAGATTGGCATGGTCTAAGCCGCCAGTTACCGCGGCCCTTCGGGATCTTGCTGCTTTAATAAGGGAGTGAAGGATGCTTGGAGTTGGTTTACGGTACAACAAATTTGGCTAAGTTGGAGCATATGCGTGAAATGTTGGCAGGCTTAGGCCTCGCCGTTTTGGGGTTAGACGACATTTCGCCGGGGCTTCCAGACGTGGAGGAGACGGGCCAGAAGCCTGTGGACAACGCTCGCCTTAAGGCACGGCATTATCATCGGCTTTTGGGTCGTCCGGTTTTCTCCTGTGATTCGGGGCTTTTTATTGAAGGCCTTTCCGAGGAAGAGCAGCCGGGAGTTATGATCCGCCGGGTGAATGGCGAGCGGATGGATGATGAGGCGATGTTGAGCCATTACGCGGCCATTGCCGAGCGTTTTGGTGGCCGTGTTAAGGCGCAGTACATTAATTCTATTTGCCTTGTCTTGAATCCAGATGAAGTCTATTGCTATCAGGGGCCCGAGATTTCCACGGATTCGTTTTGGCTTCTGGCCACCCGTCATGAGCAGTGTATTGCCGGTCTTCCGTTGGACTCGCTGTCGCAGACCTTGGATGGCGAGCAGTATTTTGTAGAGCTGCGCCACGGAGAAAGTTCGATGGATGTCCAAATGGCCCAGGGATTTCGGCGGTTTTTTGTTGAAAGTCTCGGTTTAGATACGAGGCTGGTGTCACTGCCACAAGGTTCCATGAAGAGTGCTTGGGCCGCCGAGTAAGGCGACGCATCCCGGACTAGGAAAGTGTTGATAATGTGATCATTGGACCGCAAAACAAGAGGAGAGAAATCCCTCTACCAGGGATTTCTCCGGCCACAACGACGGAAAATCTCAGTCGGAACAGA
>SLOZ01000301.1 GCA_007132255.1 Limnochordia bacterium
AAAAATTGTTAGTGTTCGCCCTTGTGGCTCTATTTGCTCTAGGTGCCATTGGCCCGGTAGCGCTGGCTGAACAAGAGCCCGTGAAACTGACGTTTTGGCATTGGTGGGGTGTGACTCGGGAGCCCTTATTGGAACATATGTTGACCGAGTTCACAGAAACCTATCCCTGGATCGAAGTGGAACAGGTTGTGCAGCCTTGGGACCGCCGTGCTGAGCGGGTCTTGACCGCATTCGCCGGTGGCCGCCCACCAGAAGTGATCATGGTGCAGCGCTATGAGGTTCCTCAGTATGTGCACCGCAATCTGATCATTCCCATCGATGAGTACATTGAGAAGTACAATGTAGATCTCGACATGTTCTACGAGTCAGAACTAGAAAGTTTCATCATTGATGACCAGGTGTGGACCATGCCCATGCCCACCGGGGGTGCCACACGTTTTATCATGATCTACAACAGTGATGTCTTTGCTGAAGTGGGTCTGCCGGATCGCGCTCCTGAAACTTGGCAGGAAGTTTGGGAGTGGTCAGAAGCGATTACCCAAACCAACGCCGATGGTTCTTTGGCTCGGGTAGGGATTGATATGACCAACCCGAACTTGTTCCTGCCGCTCTTGGCGTCGAACAATGGTCACTATTTGTCCGACGATTGGAAGGAGATCCTCTGGAATTCTCCAGAAGGTCTCGCTGCACTAAAGTTCATGGCTGAGCACACCATCGAAATTAATGGCGGTGCCGAAAATGTTGCTGGTTTCTTTACCGGAACCGACGGCGAAGCCGGTGGTGCTCCTCTGTACACTGGGCTGCAGGCCATGGCATGGCACAATGTAAGTGTGTTTTTCCACATTGAGAACCTGGCTCCCGATCTTAACTACGGTGTTGGCACGATGCCACGCAATGCCGACAATCCGGATGCAACGGGCCACGGTATTGTAACCGACGGTTGGGGCTATGTGATCCCCCGTTCGATTCCCGAAGAGAAGTACGAGGCAGCCTATCTGCTGGTTGACTGGTTGACCACGAAGGAACAAGCTGCTGGTTGGTTTATGCTCGAACAAATGCGTCCATCGCCGGTTAAGGCATTCAATGAGAATCCTCTTTATTGGGAAGTTAATCCCAACTGGGATATGGTTCTCACAGCCTTAGAAGCTGATGTATCGGTGCCGATTAGTCCGGTGTACTTGGAGATAAGTGCTGTGATCGCCGAAATGGTTGAGTTGGCTACCTATGGTGTCATGAGCCCGGAAGAGGCTCTGGCGTGGGGTGCCGAAGAAGCGCAGAATATCGTGGACGATTTCTGGTTCTTCCAGTAATCGGCGTAGTTTCGCAGGTCTGTTTCGGAGGCGCACGTTGCTGACCAGTGGTTGGCGGGTGCTATTCAGTCAATGATGAGCCGGCTCTAAGGTTTGTCGAACTGCTGGTCACTCCGCTAACGGTCGCTTTGTAACAGGTCTGTTTGGTACACGGTTTCGATGACTATTGGCAGCAAAACCAAAAAGGGGTGCATTTCCGCACCCCTTTTCGAAGGAGGTAATGGCCCATGGCGGTAAGTCAACAGCGCCGACGCTATCATTGGCGCAAAGCATTGACGGGTTATGCGTTTATTTCGCCTTGGCTCATCGGTTTCTTGGCGTTCAACCTGATTCCCATTGTGGCTGTGTTTTATCTTTCGTTTACAAACTATTCCGTGGGTTCGGAGTATCGCTGGGTGGGCATATCCAATTATGAACGTGTTTTTGAGCGGGACCGAATCTTCCCCATTTCAATTTACAATACGATCTATTACACGTTTTTGGCAGTTCCACTGTCTATCACATTTGGGTTTCTCCTGGCACTTCTGCTGAACACGAAAGTGCGCGGTATGGCCTATTTTCGAACGATCTTTTATGTGCCTTCGATTATGCCCGTTGTGGCGACGACGATGATTTTTCTGTGGTTGATGCATCCCCAATTGGGCGTTCTCAATTATTTCATACGGGGGGTGGGCGGTAGTCCTGTTGCCTGGCTGACCAGCCCTGTTTGGTCGAAACCATCGCTGATCCTGATGAGTTTGTGGGGGGTTGGCGGGGGCATGATTATCTACCTGGCGGGGCTGCAGAATATCCCTGAGCAGCTGTATGAAGCAGCGACGATTGATGGCGCGGGAGTCCTGCGGCAGTTTTGGCATGTAACGGTGCCCATGATGACACCAACCATATTGTTCAACCTGATCATGGGTTTGATTAACTCATTTCAGGTTTTCACACAGGCGTTTATCATGACCGGTGGCGGTCCGTTGAACTCGACGATGTTTTATATGCTCCATTTGTACAATAATGCTTTTTCGTATTTTCGGATGGGGTATGCGTCGGCCCTGGCTGTGCTGTTTTTTGTGACGATTTTGGTTGCAACCATTCTTTTGATGCGCAGTGCGAAGTTCTGGGTGCATTATGAAGTGGACTGAGAGGAGGTCACTGTATGAGCATTGAGTCGCGTAGTACGCGCCAGACGAAGTTAACGATTACTGTTATGTTGTTAGTTGGCGGGTCCCTGATTATGCTGTTTCCACTCTTCTGGACCTTGTCAACGTCCTTGAAGACCATCGACCAGCTGATGCTTTTCCCTCCCCGCTGGGTTCCCAGTCCGGCTCAGCCCAGGAACTTCTTGGACGCGATGACGGTCTTGCCGTTCCATCTTTATGCTAGGAATACGATGATCATCGTGGGTTTTAATCTTTTCGGCAGTCTCCTGTCCAGCTCGCTGGTGGCGTATGGTTTTGCCCGGATGCGGTTTCCTGGGCGGGATGCATTGTTTATTGTGGTGCTGAGTACGATGATGATGCCCTACATAGTGCAGATGATTCCGCTTTATATTCTGTACAGCCGCTTGGGTTGGATCAACACGTTCCTGCCTTTGATTCTGCCTACGTATTTCGGGGTGCCGTTCTTCATCTTCTTGCTGCGGCAGTTCTTTAAGTCAGTACCTGAGGATCTGGCGGATGCGGCCCGGATTGATGGCTGCAGTGAGCTGGGCATCTGGTGGCGGATTATGCTGCCGCTGTCGAAGCCGGCCTTGGCGGTGATTGGGATTTTCAGTTTCCAGACGCATTGGAACGACTTTTTGGGTCCGCTGATTTATTTGACCGATGCGAACTTGCGGACATTGGCCTTGGGTCTGTACGCGTTTCGCGCCATTCCCGGGCAACTGCCCATGTTCCATTTACTCATGGCTGCATCGTTGGTTATGGCTTTGCCCGTGCTCTTGCTGTTCTTCTTCGCTCAGCGCTACTTCATTCAAGGCGTAGTGCTTTCAGGGATCAAGGGTTAATTTTGGAGGGAGGAATCTCGGATGACAATGCGTACAGAGTATGATGTGGTGGTGATCGGTGGCGGCCCCGGAGGCATTGGTGCTGCTTTGGGAGCGGCCAGAGCAGGGGCCGATGTCCTGGTGGTGGAACGTTACGGATTTTTGGGCGGCGGTGCCACGGCAATGATGGTGAATCCATTCATGCCATTTGAAACGGGCGGTCGTCAAATTATCCATGGTGTTCTTCAGGACATGATTGATCGGATGACGGCGATGGGTGGGTATGGCACAGCGAAGGGTCCGCGATCCTTCGACACGGAGGCGTTCAAGATCGCTGCTGAACAGCTGCTGTTGGAAGCAGGCGTGGACATTGTTTTTCACGCTTTCTTGGCGGATGTGCAGTTGGAAGGTTCCACGATCCAATCGGTGCGAGTGGCGACCAAAGACGGCATGAAGACTCTGAAAGCCAAGCAGTTCATCGACAGTACCGGTGACGGTGACTTAGCGTATCTGGCTGGTGCCCCCACGGAGAAAGGTCGTCAGCAGGATGGTTTAGCCCAGCCGATGACGCTGTGCTTTCGCATGGCCGAAGTGGATATTGATGCCATGCCGCCCCGCAAGGAGATCAGCGAGGCCTATGTGCAGGCCAAAGCCGCTGGGGAGATCCAGTGTCCCCGGGAAGATATCTTGTACTTCTTTGTGCCGCAGCCTAACGTGGTCCACTTCAACCAGACACGGGTGATCAAACATGATGCCGTGGATCCAGTATCCATGACGGCCGCGGAAATCGAAGCACGGCGTCAGGCGTGGCAGATTGCTCACTGGCTGATCAAGAATGTCAAGGGTTTTGAAAAAGCGTATCTGCAGAGTACCGCTGCCCAATTGGGTGTGCGTGAGTCGCGCCGAGTCATGGGTGAATATGTGATCACGGCCGAGGATCTGTTTACGGCCAGGAAATTCGACGATGTTATTGGCTGCGGCTGCTATCCGGTGGATATTCATAATCCCGATGGTGAGGGTACCGTGATCCAGCGGATTCCTCCGGGTGAGTGGTACGATATTCCGTACCGGTCGCTGGTGCCTTTAAAGATTGACAATCTCTTGATTGGCGGTCGCTGCGTATCTTCAACGCATGAATCGCACTCTGCCATAAGGGTCATCCCTATCGTCTTTGCCATCGGCCAAGCGGCAGGCGTGGCGGCGGCGCAGTGCTGCCAAAGCGGAGATCAACCTCGTAACGCTGCGATTACAAAGCTTCAAGCCGAACTGCTCAACCAAGGAGCTAGTTTGGGTGACTTTCAGCTGAAGGCAGCGGCGGGCAAATAGGATACAACAACGTTCTTGAGCGGCGAAAAGGTGTGTCCTTGACGTCGCTCCTTTTCGATCGGGGCCTTTGGGGGGCTTCGGGGGATCGTGTTAAATGGTTGGCTGCTGGCGGACCATTGCTGGTACATGCTTAGTTGATGCCTGGTGGGCGGCTGTTGTTCTGGAACTGAATTCGAGGAGGGAGCCATCGTGGAGTACCATTTGTCAAAACGGATTCCCGTAGAAGAAGGCTATGATCTAGTGGTGGCCGGTGGTGGTCCGGCTGGTTGTGCGGCGGCCATCTGTGCCAGTCGCTTGGGCGCTAAGGTCCTGCTGGTCGAGGCCACGGGCTGTTTGGGAGGCATGGGAACGTCGGGGTTGGTGACGGCCTTCGATCCCATGGCCAACGGCGAAATGATGGTGGTCGGGGGCTTTATGCGCGAAGTGGTGGAGGCCATGTATGAGCGGGGCTTCTTGCCCTCGTACGTCACGCCGGAGTTTTGGCGCCGCTTATACCACCGCTGGACCCCATTCAACGCCGAAGGTCTTAAACTGCTCTTGGATGAACTGGCGGCAGAAGCTGGCGTGGAGGTGCGGTTTTTCACCAAAGCTGTAGAGGCGGATGTAGATAGCGAGACACGGCGGGTGAACGGCGTGGTTCTGCACAATGTCGATGGCTTTACCTTGGTTCGAGCGCAGACATACATTGATGCCACCGGCGATGCCATTCTCAGTGAATTGTGTGGGGCGGACTATTTGGAGGCCGGACGTGACACCGAACATATTATGCCGCCCACCTTGTGTGCTTTGGTCGGTGGAGTTGCCTGGGACCGCATCGAACTGGATGCCATAACCCCCAAAGGACAGCAGGCAGCCATTGAACAAGCCGTGGATGCTGGCTTCTTCAGCCAACCAGACCGCCATGTGCCCGGGATGTTTCGCTCCGGTGAGACGGTGGGTTTCATGAACGCTGGCCACGTATTTCACATGAACGCTGTGAAGAACAAAAGTTTATCTCAGGGAATGATGCAGGGACGGCGGCTGGCCTGGGAATACCTTCGCTTTTACCAGCAGCATATGGACGGGTTTCAACATGCCGAAATGGTAACCACCGGTGCTCTGATGGGAGTCCGGGAGTCCCGCCGGGTGGTGGGCGAGTACCAGTTGAGTTTCGCCGACTATCTGGCTCGCCGGCGTTTCCCCGACCAGATTGCGATCTTTGCCAAGGCTGTGGACATTCATGTCTATGACTGCACGGAGGAACAGTACCGCCGCTACTACGAGGAATTTCACGACTCCGGCCGTTTGGCGCCGGGTGAGTGGTTCGGGATTCCCTACCGGATCTTGGTTCCCAAGGGCTGGCAGAACCTGTGGGTGGCCGGACGCTGTGCCTCCTCGGATATTCAGGTCCACGGATCCATTCGGGTTCAGCCCGCCGCGGCCATGATGGGCCAGGCGGCTGGAACGGCCGCTGTCCAGGCCATGAACTTCGGTGAGACGGCATGCTCGTTGGACACGGACCGGCTGGTGGATTCGCTGCGTCAGCAGGGTGCAGTGCTGCCAGAAACGCCGTAGTTGGCGGGGGATGCGGGAGTGGCGGGAGACGTGGGAGACGTGGGAGGCGTGAGACACGTGAGACAC
>SLOZ01000457.1 GCA_007132255.1 Limnochordia bacterium
GGCTCGGCGGCTTTGTCGATGGCTGCCATAGCTACTCAGCAGCGACCACAGTGGCTCGGGGTCTTGAGGGCAAACTCATCGCCGAAATGGAAGGCATCCTGGCTTCATTGATCTAACCAGCGTCAGCAGGGGCTCGCGGCAGACCGCCCATGACTGCGCCTTTGAGTGCTGTGTAGGATCACAGTCGAAGACATAGAAAAAGCTCGCAGCCTTTTGGGCCGTGAGCTTTCAACAAGTTCTCTGGTTTTGAACAGCGCGAAGCAGCAGAGACAAGCGGACCTTTCATTCACATCACTTACTTCCAAGGTGGTCACTCATGAACGCAGCTTAACGCTTCATTCATTATCCTCTCATGGGCGATCCCATACTAACCTTTTCTTTGTTTACTTACCGTGTATGGTCTCCCATATCCGGCTTTCAATTCCAATCCGGTCGCCTGAGAATTCACTCTTGACAAGCGTATTTCGTTTCCGAAATACTGGTGATACTTTTATCCCCTTGGTTTCAGTAAATGCTTGTGTCGGTTCCCCTTGTTCTCTGCTGGATCTTAAGTATAGGCGATCTTGGCTGAAAAGGCTATGGGCAAAATCCACGGTTACAGGCGTTGGCGCAGAATTAGATGACTCAATGGACTTCATAATCCTTTTTTAGAATTTTTTCGCCTTTAATTACGGTATAGACACTGTTATTCACTAATTTTATGAAATATTCTACCGATACTGTTTGTGAGTGTCTCAGGAAGCTTTTGTGGTTTAGCCGTTGGCTTCGTTCAGCAGTTTTTTCCAGACCAATGGGCAGGCATATTGTCGAGGAACCAGAATGTGCAGGAGTGTCATGCTAAATTGCCGAAGTAAAGAGAATCCAACAAGTCCTTCCGACAGACTGGCCCCGCATCTAGGTGGGGATGTCGTGGTGGCAGAACCGCTCTGTCGGAGGGTACTGGCGGTTTCGGATAACAGTGCATGGCTTTCACCAGTTACATTATCGGTTGTTGTGGTTCGAAGTGTTCGTAAAAGGCCAAAGGAGGTCAAGAACGTGTCAGAGTTTTCGTTTGCCCGCAGTATTCCAGTACGCCACGAAGTAGATGTGGTTGTAGCTGGTGGTGGACCGGCTGGCGTTGCAGCGGCTTTGGCCGCGGCTCGGCAGGGCTGCAGTGTGTTTTTGTTTGATAGCCAAAATTGTTTTGGTGGTATGGGGACTGCAGGACTGGTTCCTGCGTTCATGCAGTTCAGCGATGGTGTTAACTTTTTGGCAGCTGGCATTGGTGAGGAGATACATACCAAGCTGCGCGACGCTGGCGGAACAGGGCCAGATAACGCAATGTCGATTCGCGTCGAAGTGTTTAAACGTTTGTACGATCAGTTGATCACTGCAGAGGAAAACATCACAGTTTCCCTACAGACACAGATGATTGCCGTTGAGCAGCAGGATGCCAACGTATCTCACTTGATACTAGCTGCGAAAAGTGGTATCTACGCAGTTACGGGAACCGTTTTCGTTGATGGGACAGGGGATGGGGACTTGGCTGCGTGGGCCGGGGCTCCTTTTGAGTTGGGCGATGAAGCCGGGAACATGATGCCGGGAACCGTCGGCAGTCTTTGGGGCGGTATCGACTGGAGTCGAGTTAAAAAGCCCGACAGCCGTCGCTTTGATGATGCCTTTGCGGAGAATGTCTTTTCGGTGCAGGATCGTCACCTTCCTGGTATGTGGCGTGTCGGTCACAAGCTGGGTGGTGGCAATATTGGCCATACATTCGGTGTTGACAGCACGGATGAACGCTCGGTTACAAGGGCTCTGATCCAAGGTCGGCGGGATTTGACGGAGTATGAACGTTACTACAAGGAATATTTGGATGGGTACGAAGACATGGAACTGGTCTGCACAGGCTCTGTTTTGGGTATCCGAGAAAGTCGGCGGATCATGGGTGATTACGTACTCTGTCTGGATGACTTTAATAATCGGGCAACGTTTGAGGACGAAATTGGACGCTACTCTTATCCTGTGGATATCCATGCTTCCAAACCCAGCGAAGAGAACTATGCAAAATTCTTGGATGAGTTCAAAAACCTGCGCTATGGACGTGGGGAGAATTACGGCATTCCTTACCGTTCCATGCTGCCCCGTGAGTTGAAAAATGTCCTTGTTGCCGGACGCTGTATCAGTTCAGATCGCTATATGCAGGGTTCAGTGCGCGTTATGCCTGGTTGTTACATCACCGGTCAAGCTGCCGGAGTGGCTGCTGCTTTGGCGCTTGCTGCCGCAGGAGACGTTCGACAGATTGCTGTGACAGAACTGCAAAAACGCCTCAAGGCCATGGGGGCATTTTTGCCAAACTACTCGGCCGAGTCGTGACAATCCCGCACACCAGAGCTTAGTGGGCCTCAGGGTTATGGTGCGACTGCTAGGGGTTTGCCCGACGTTGCCGCAGTTCAAATCGTTAATGACTGATGCTTGCGTGTTTGGGCGGCAGTATCGCTGCGGAGGTCCAGCCATCCCTGCGATTCTGCTGCCTCATGCCAGCCGTCGCAACCTGATGATGCCAGCGAGCATGACGTTTTGCTCTGCAGTGAAACTTGCAGTATGCAAAAAAGTATGGGATTGCTGTGGCAGATAGGCAGGAATCTCCGCCCAAGAATCTAATTTATAGGTATACAATCCAGTCGAAAAATTGCCATGGACAATTTACTAGGAGGGTTTACTTTGAGTATTCAACTTCGCAAGGATTTCAAGTACGCTATGGTTGTACCAACGAGTATGGGTGTGCGGATCACACCCAAGGAGGGTCAACCGGTCTACAGCACCGATACCTTTTTCATGCAGGCCACCAGTGCTGAAACCAATGTTGCTGCGATTTCATCGTATCTTGGTCTACCGGTAAAAGTGTTGACGGCGTTTGTTGAGGGTAGTCCCATTGCCCGCTTCATCAAGAAAGATCTAGGCAGCCGACATCTAGACTATGAAGGTCCAGAAGTTCCACAAGGTGGTCCTTGGGGTTTTCGTCATCAGTTCAACATTGCTGACAGCGGCTATGGTACGCGCGGACCGCGGGTACATAATGATCGCGCCGGTGAAGTAGGGCGGACTTTGAACGTCAAAGACTTTGATTTGGAGCGGTTGTTTGGTGAGGAAGGCGTGCAGATCGTTCACATTTCCGGTTTGATCGCGGCGCTCTCGGAAGAAGCCAGCACATTCTGTTTGGAGATCGCTCGGGCAGCGAAGAAACATGATACCCGCATTTCCTTTGACCTTAACTATCGAGCTTCCTTCTGGGAGGGTCGTCAGCAGGAACTGCATGATGTCTTCACCGAAATTGCCAGCATTGCGGACGTTTTGATCGGCAACGAGGAAGACTTCCAGCTCTGCCTGGGCATTGAGGGTCCGGAAGCGGGAGGCCAGGACATTGCCGAAACCATCGAGAACTTTAAGGAGATGATTAACCGGGTCAGGAAAGCATTTCCCAACTGCAGCGTGTTTGCTAACACCCTACGGGAAGTGGTGCATGTCAATGAGCATATGTGGGGCGCCATCGTCCTCGAAGGCAACAACTGGCATGTAGTGGAGCCTCGCTCCATTTATGTGTTGGATCGGATCGGCGGCGGCGACGGTTTCGTGGGTGGTTTGCTCTACAGCATTCTGCGCGGATGGCCGTCGGAGAAATGGATTCAATTTGCATGGGCAACAGGAGCCATGGCTACGACATTTATGACCGACTATGCGCAACCCACGGATGAAGAACAGGTATGGAGCATCTGGGAGGGTAACGCACGCGTCAAGCGATAAGCGCAGTTCTTGAATCATTGAAAAGAGCCCGGCATTCTTCCGGAAGAATGCCGGGCTCTTTCCATTCGGGTTGATTCTGATCTGGAGCGAACCTGTACGGAAAAGCGGGGGCGATGCCGTCTGTTAAAAATATAAGAAATTAGCGTAAACGAAAGGGTTTCGAAGCACGAGTGTCCTCATGAATTTGGATGAGCTCTCAGGACGGAAAATCACCTTCGCCAAATGCAAGCAAACCGTGTATAGTAAGTGGTAAGCAGAGTTCAAGGGAATGCTGATGTAAGCATTTCGTTGGTTCGAGGAATCCACAGAATACCGATCTTCAACGATGAAGATCATTGTTTCGGGAAGATTGTAGGAGAGTTCATTGGATTGAACAATCCATACATGGTCAAACATGATATGGTGAGAAAGTCCAAGGAAAAGGCTCTAACAATCGGACGAACAATGAGCGATTCAAGCGTAAAAACCTTGAATGATGGTATTCCTGTCCTTGAAGTCACGAAATGTGAGCAGAAGGTTCGCTTGTTCTCTGCTTTTTGCGCGCCGTTTACGATGTGTTTCCAATAAGCAGGGGAATGAAGGCTTGTCGCTGAATACATACGGTAAGCAGCATGACTTACCCATGGTTCGTGCGTGGGATGGGGGGCAGGACAGTGAGCGAGAAAATCAATGTTAAACAGGCCGTGGATATCGCCAGCGAATTTGCCCAACAGATCTATGGAAGTGAAGACGCAGCCTTGGAAGGTATACGTGTGGAAACTGTCGAGTATGTCGAATCCAGCAACAAGTGGTTCATTACGTTAGGATGGAACGATGCAGCATATAAGGAGATTCCCAGTGCGGAGATGGCCGGCATAAAGTCCAAGGCGCCCCGAACCTTCAAAGTCTTCCACATTGACGCCGAAAAGGGCGAGGTTGTGAAGATGGAAGCCAGAGATAAGCAATAACGCCGTTGGTGCTGCCATCTAGGCGACACCATGGACGAACACGACGCCAGTCGAATGAGCTCCACGGATTCAAGAGAATGACAGGGAATGTAATTGCACGTAGGAGGAGCAGAGCCGATGGGCGGATCTGCTCCTCGTTGTTGTATACGCTGGTACATGGTTGTGCTGTCCAAGACTACACGGCGAATGTCTTCAACAGGTCAGTTGCCGGACACAGAGTCGATATGGCCAAACATGTCTTTCAGAGCGGTAGTGGTTGCAGCGGGCAGCGGCGGCCGCAGCAGCGACTCGTGATTGGCGGCCAGATGATCGGGATTGCCGGTACCCGAAAGCGTGACGTGGACGCCATCTTCATAGCGGCAGAAGCGGTAGGCCGCGTCCTGCATACTCGCGGCACCACCAGCTGTCCCAAACACGGCCTCCACAGCGGCCAGACTCTGCGTGGCCGGATCGAGCAGCTGCTGTTCATGGAGATACGCAACCATTTCCGCGAAGTTTTCGCGACTGCGCAGGGCCCGTCGTACGGCGAACATGATCAAGACACCGATGTCATTGGCCTTGGTGTGCGGGAACACGTGCTGCCGGGCGCTTTGGTTGAGAATATTGAAGCCCACCATGATCACGTCCCAATAGGGATCCTGGGTAGCCCGACTCAGCATGGCGTGCTGTGGATCTCTGCCAAACATTTCAGTGACCCCGCTGAAGCGGATCTTGCCCTGTTCCTTCAGCGACTCCAAAGCAGGAACCAGTTCACTGCAGGCATAGTCATACTGATCCGGAAGCAGTCCATGCAAGTGGTAGATGTCGACGTAATCGGTATTGAGGGTTTTAAGGCTGCGTTCCAAACCAGCTTTTAGCTGAGCGGCTGTTATCCACTGATCGTCCTCGCGAAGGCTTTTTTTCGTGGATAGAATGTAGGCGTCGCGGGGAACGCCTGCCAGAGCCTTGCCAACGATGGGTTCCGTCCCATAGCTCTCGGCTGTGTCGATGAAGTTAACGCCGTAATCCAACGCCTGTTGCACGATGGCGACAGACTCCTTCTCCGTTCGCCCCGTGGCCTGCCCCAAACGGCTGTGTCCACCACAACCGAGACCCATCACGCTTGCTTGCAGTTCGGTACGTCCTAAACGAATATATTCCATTTGTGATTCCTCCCCGATTCAGATAGAGTGTTCTGCCCGTGCAATAATATCATCTTGGAGTTTGCGGTCGAGATCGACGAAAAAGGCACTGTAGCCTGCTACGCGCACTAGGAGATGACCGTGGGAAAGCGGATCTGCTTGGGCTCGGCGCAGAGCCGAGCGGCTGATGACATTGAACTGGACGTGTTGGATGCGCAGTGTCACAAAGGAACGGATGAAATCCATAAATTTCCAGATACCAGGTTCATCCGCCAAGGTGTCCGGGGATAGTTTGATGTTCAAAAGACTTCCGTTGATGGACCGCAGATGATCCAGTTTGCTGACC
>SLOZ01000337.1 GCA_007132255.1 Limnochordia bacterium
TTCCCATTTGGCCCAGATTCTGGGGCGTTAGTTCAGTGAAGCAGGCCTCCGATGACGGAGGCCTGTTTGCATATTGTTTGCACATTGTTTGTCTGCGGTTTTCCCGCAGTTGCTATTGTGAATCTATGGTGAAGAGGTGATACCATGCTGCAGGGTAAAAAGGTCTTGGTCGTGGAGGATGACCGGCATGTGGTGGAAGTCATCAAAGCCACTCTCGAACTGGAGTCGATGGAGGTCGACGTAGCTTCCGATGGTGATACCGGGCTGAATAAAGCCCTTACGGCAAGCTATGATCTGATCCTGTTAGACATTATGCTTCCCCAGCGGGATGGCTTCGAAATTTGCCGCCAGCTGCGTAACGAAGGCTCAGACGTTCCGATTATTCTGCTGACGGCAAAGGTCGAAGAGGTGGACAAAGTTTTGGGTCTCGAATTGGGTGCCGATGACTATGTTACAAAGCCTTTCAGCCCGCGTGAGCTAACCGCTCGCTGTAAGGCGGCGATGCGTCGTTTTGACCGCAGCAGCGGTGCACCAGCCGGTCCAGAGCTGCAGTACGGGTCACTGCGCATCTATCCCCAGCAATACAAGGCGCAAATGGGTGGCACCGATATGGAACTAACACCTAAAGAGTTTGAGGTGTTTGCTCTGCTAGCACGCCATCCCGGACAAACCTTTACCCGCGATCAGATTTTGGATCAGGTTTGGGGATTTGAGTTTACTTCCGAAACGAGAACCGTCGATGAGCACATCAAACGCATTCGGCAGAAACTGCGCCGAGCGGCCTGCCGGCAGGTTGGCATTAAGACCATTTGGGGTGTGGGTTACCAGTTCGAGGTGCTGACATGAACCGGAACTATGGGCAGCGTTCGGTGTTTACTCGGCTCATGGCGATGCAGTTGGTTTCGGTGTGTATTTCCCTGTTGATTCTCGGTGTTCTCTTCGGTTATCTCGTTCAGGAGTACTTCTCAGGAGTGAGCGAATGGGACCTCATCGAACAGGGGACGCGTACACTGCGCGCCGTCCATTCCAGTATCATTGACTATGATTGGGCCCGGGTCCGCGAGCAGTTTTATACATTGGCTGAGTCCTCGGATATAACCCTGTGGGCGATGGATGGCTATGGGCAGGTGACGGCAGGATCGCTCTTGGAAGCGGAGGATTTGTCTCTGACCTTGGAGCGGGCCGAAATCACGCATGTCTTGGCTGGCAATCGGATCGTGAAAAAGGTCATGGGGCCGCAGTATCAAAACTTATTGGTCGTTATGCCTGTGCGTGAAGAACTCGGTGACGCTGATTCGCCGGTGGTCGGAGCCTTGGCTATGCGTGCTCCTTTAGGCGATGTTTGGGGAACGATCAACCAGCTGCTGCGGATCATCCTGATGTCGGCAGCCGGAGCTGGCTTTGTGGTCATTCTGATGAGTTATCGTTTGGCGCGGGGCTTTGCCAAACCCTTGGAAGAACTGAAAACGGCGGCCATTAACATTGCCCATGGCCGATTCAGTCAACTGGCGGTGCCGGCGCATTCCAGTGAAGTGGATCATCTGGTGAGTGCGTTTAATTACGCCTCCCAGGAGATCGAGCGGGCAGCCAAAGAGCGAGAGCGTTTGGATCGCCTGCGCAAGGAGTTTTTATCGGCGGTTTCGCATGAGCTTCGGGGACCGTTGACCAGTCTTAAAGGTTTTCTCGAGCTCATGGAACAGCCGCTCCCGGAGGAAAGCAGGGAACGATATCGACGCATTATGATGGAAGATACCGGCTACCTGGAGCGACTGGTGGAAGATGTCTTGGAACTATCAAAGATGGAAACGGGAACATTTTCGCTGCAGCGGGAGCCTGTGGAAGTGCCGAGCTTGGTGGCGGCCAGTGTGGAGCGGTTAGAACCTATGCTGGAGGAATACGCTATGAAGGTCAACCTGCAGAACCACTGTGCCAATCAGTGTATTGCACAGGTGGATTCCCAGAGGATGCACCAGGTGTTTATTAATCTTCTGCGCAATGCGGTGCAGCACAGCCCGCAGGGCACTGCGATTGATGTAACCATTGGTGTTGCTGGCTCCAATGTGCAGGTGACGGTGCGTGACCACGGGGCAGGCATTCCCAGTGACGCTCTGCCGCATATTTGGGAACGCTTTTATAAACTGGACCGGGCGCGAACCCGTGACCAACGCGGTTCAGGTCTTGGTCTGGCTGTCGTCAAGGAGATTATTGAAGCGCATGGTGGTAACGTGGCCGTTGACAGTGTGGAAGGGCAGGGAACCTGCTTTCACATAGAGTTTCCCAAAAACCTTGCACAAGGGGGTGATACAGAATGAAGTTCCGGCGGGGCCTTCTAACGCTGCTGCTGTTGTGGTTCCATGTGACAGTCAGCGGTGGGGCACAGGCTGACGTTCCTGCTGACGGCAGTGATGCAGCACTAAATCCTATCTTTGTTTGGGTTATCGTCATTCTGATAGGACTCGTTATTCTTGGTATTGTAGTGAGTCGGGTGAAGGCAATCAAAAACCAAAAAGAACTTGAAGAAATCATGGAAGAAGTAAAGGATGAATCTTAAATCTAGGAGGCTAATTTTGTTATTTCTAAAACGAAGCGCATTGATTGTCGCAGTCCTGATGGTTATGGTGGCCGGTTCAGCCTTAGCTGGCGGTGTGGCTTACGTTAATCTACAAGCCGTCCTTGAGCAGCATCCCGGATTGGCTGCCGCTCAAGAAGAGTTCCAGGCCGCAGCGGCCGAAATGGAAGCCGAACTGGCGGAAGTTCCTGAGGAAGAACAGCAGCAGCTGGCAGGCCAATACCAGCAGATGTTAGGTCAGTTAGAACAGAGCCTGCAGAACGAGATGGTAGAAGATATCCTCAAAGCTGTCGAAGCCGTGGGTGAAGATGCTGGATATGATACCATCCTAGACCAAGGCGTGATCTTGTTCGGCGGTACCGATATCAGTGAAGTGGTTATGGCCTATCTTGTGGATAACTACGACGATCTCTAGCAGGAACAACTTTCGACGCGAAACGTGCTGTGACACGGTCAATGAATAGGCCGATAAGCCCGTTCCTAAGAGAACGTGGCTGGAGCCAATAGAATGCGATGGCAAAAGGATTCGCTCTTACCAGGGCGGATCCTTTTGCTGTAGGGGCAGGGTTTTCGGTTCTCCTGAGCGAAAGCAACAGGTATGCCCGGAGGCCGGAACGGAAGCCGGGGATCTTGCGGAGGTGGATGACTTGAACTTGGCGTCAGTAAAGACATTCTTATTGGATCTTGATGGAACTGTGTACTTAGGCGATCAGCTGTATCCTTGGTCCCTGCCGTTCTTAGAGCGGGTGACAAAGAGTGGACGCTCTTTCGTGTTTGTCACCAATAACTCGTCCCGCAGTGCCAAATACTATGTGGAAAAACTGCAGCGTTTGGGTGTTCCTGCCCAGCGGCGCAATGTCTTCACGTCCGGCGATGCGACGATCCACTATCTGAAGGAGCACGAAGTGGGGCCGCGCATAGCACTGCTCGGTACACCGTCGTTGGAAGAAGAGTTTACGGAGAATGGTTTCGAACTGGACATGGATATGCCGGACGCTGTTGTATTGGGTTTTGACATGACCATGACCTATGGCAAAATGGAACGGGCCTGTACATTGGTGCGCCAAGGGCTTCCTTTCTACGCTACGCATCCGGACTTTAACTGCCCGACACCGGCAGGGCCCATACCGGATATCGGTGCCATGATTGCCTTTATTGAGGCATCCACGGGACGCAGGCCGAAGGTTATCGGTAAGCCACAGCCGGAGATGGTCGAGGCTTTGGGAGCGCAGCGTGGGTTAACGCCAACAGATCTTGCTATGGTTGGTGACCGACTCTATACGGATATCGCTATGGGACAATCAGCCGGTATTACGAGCATTCTAGTGTTGAGTGGTGAGACAAAACGCGAAGACTTAGCCGCATCAGCGTTTCATCCCGACTATGTTGTGGAAAATCTTGGTGAAATAACGCCGTGGCTGTAGCTGAGTCGTGTCTCCGCGGCGCGACAAAGGAGAGCCTCGCGGGCTCTCCTTTGTCACATCACAGGGCTTTGACAGCCGCATGTAAGCATGGTTCGAGATCGATCCAAGTTGGGCAGTGGATTCACCTACGGGTCGAACGCTGGTTGTGCGTATCGTATGGCGCAATACTAGCGGTTAAGGAGACTTAACGCTGGGTTACGGTGAACTCAGGCGTCGGGATCAAGCTTCTTCTTGGACCCGCGCACAAAGTTTACCGGAACGGTGAAGATCAAACCGGAATTGGGCTGTGTCATATCTCCGCAGTAACCTTCTATGGCTCGGATAGCTGCATCGCGCTGTGACTCATCGATGAGAGACATGATCGTGCGATTATGTGTAGTTTCGGTTCCCGAGGTTTCCCGCAGGCGCGCTAGCAGCGGAATGGTATCGTAAATTATTTGGCCCATCCCGGCAGTCTCGAATATCGTGGCGCCGCGGATCCCTGATGCTGCGAATTCTTCCAAAATCGGTTCAACAAGGGATTCATTGGGTATGATGGCGAATAAAACTTCCATGCATGCATTCTCCTTTCACCATATACCCACTAGTATAGCAGAAGATGAAGCGTTCGTAAATATTGCGACAATGCAGGAAACCAGGGATCTAGGGCGGAACCATAGCATTAAGCTGGACGAATGCGGTCAGCAAAGAGGACTGTTGGAGACACGCCATTCAACGGCCCAGCTTGGCCGGGGGGAGTCGATAGCTCAGCTTTGAACGGCGCCTACCTGATCTTGAGGCTGGAATCCGTGTCAGTGGCCTGACACCATGAGTTTCGAAAATTGGATCGACGAATTCTGTAGTGCGATCGGCGTCATACGGTTGCAGGGTGTTGCTGGCAAGAGCCTCGGCAGGCTGTTGAGAACAAGATAAGTGCACTGACCGCATGCCCTCGGGCCGTAGACGAGGAGTATCTGTAGAGGTTGATCCACTTCATACCTGGGAGGTTTGGATGCCGTGCCCAATTCGGATCGGTAGGTTGGCACGCTAAACCAGCCCCGATTGGTTTCCTGTTGCCCTTTTCTAGCGCCGTTTTTTGAGATTGCCCGGCAAACGATTTTGTTGGATAGACAAGGTTCGACGCCCAAGGTTGACGGTTTGAGTCGGTACCAAACCGTAACCCACGCATTGTGATTTTCGAAATGGTCTGTAAGGAGGTGCGGCCGTGAAGCGGATGTCACCATTGATGATCGTGTTAGTGTCTATGGCCATGGCCCTTGTCGTTTATTGGATCGTCTATGCCACAGGTGGTACCGCCATGGCGTATACGCATCTGATGTACACGCCCATCATCTTTGCCAGTTTTCTCGGTGGTTGGCGCACAGCCATGTTTGTGGCGGTCATGGGGGGAGTTCTCTTGTCCCAGTGGGTGATGCCTTTATCCGCGACAACCGGCACTACACAGACCTTTTTCAGTTGGAGTTTCCGCTTGGTGATGTTTGTGCTCATTGCCGGTTGGACGAAGTTTCTAGCCGGTACAATGCAGCGGCGCCAGGATACGGAGCGGCGCCAAAAACAACAAGTGCTGGATTTTCAGTATGCCAGTTTAACAGCATTGATCAATTTGGCGGAGACCCGAGACCCGAAGACTACGGGTGTTCATATGCAGCGGATGCAAGAATACGCCTGGTATCTGTTGGAGGAGCTACCGATGGTGGCACGAGATGACCGCTGGCATATCGCCACGGCTGTGGCTTTTCATGACATCGGGAAGGTTGCCATTCCCGACAGCATTCTACTCAAAGAAGAACCGCTTACCGATGAAGAATGGGACGTGATGAAACAGCATCCCGTTGTGGGAGTTAAGGTCTTAGACGACATTTTTTCACAGGCTATGAAAAGCCGGTCGTTGGATTCGGCGGTTGTCAATTATATAAGTACTGCTCGCGACATCATTCTTTATCACCATGAGCGCGTTGATGGCCACGGTTACCCGCATGGTCTCAAGGGCCGAGATATTCCAGTCAGTGCGCAGGTGACAGCACTGTGTGATGTCTATGACGCGCTGCGAGCCCCGCGGCCTTATAAGGAAGGCAGCAGCCATGAAGAAGCGGTGCGCTCCATCAGACACAGTGTCGGGACGCACTTTTCTCGGGACTTGGTCGACGCTTTCCTTCGGGCCCATGAAGGCTTTGAGAGAGCCTATGATCGTTATCAA
>SLOZ01000065.1 GCA_007132255.1 Limnochordia bacterium
ACCCGTTCCCGAACCGCCGCCTGTTACTGCGATGATAGCTTGAGGATTGCGCTCCATGAACTCTTCAGCCCAAGTCTGTCCGAGGTTAACCATAGTGTCTGAACCTTTGACCTCTAAGTACCCTGACACCTCAGCTGCAGCCGTGCTTCCCAAAACAGCGACCAAAGCCATAACCAACAAGCCTGTAACCATCCAGCATTTCATACAGTGTTCCAACTCCTTCAATCATGATAGGACGATGTCGTCCTTCAATTTCACTGTAACAGGTGAGCATTGCGTCGGTATGAATCAAAGGACAAGTCTTCATTGCGCGTTGTTAAGAGATTGTATAATGTTAAAAAATAGCGAAATGCTCGAGCGCGACAAAACCCCAGCTGGATGTAGCAATCCCAGCTGGGGTCAAACGATCTGCACTATTTCACTGCGAATCCTTCTATCAATTTCTTAATACTTTCTTTCGCAATGTCCTGTTTGACCAAGGCTCCTTGCTCTAAGGCAGGGTGTGCTTCCGCCAAGGTCGGTCGCTCCACTTTGTAGAAGACGCCGATGGGAATTTTGTCATCCCACTCCCAACTGCGTTTCCAAGCAGCTTCGCGATCAGTTGGATCATAACTTTCATCTTCATTCAGATCATACGTGCGCGAACGATACCATTTGAACGTATTGATCTTGTTGAAGGTTATGCAGGGCTGCAGAATATCGATCAGCGAAAATCCCTTGTGCTGAATCCCTGCCTGAATGGTCTTGATCAGATGCTCCTTATTGCCGCTGAAACTCCGAGCTACGAAACCAGCATTCAACGTGATCGCCGTAGCCAGCGGATTGAACGCTTCCATGGACACCCCTTGCGGAGTGGTACCCGTTACCTGGCCCGGATCAGATCGCGGTGACGCTTGGCCTTTGGTAAGGCCGAACACTTGGTTGTCGTGGACCAAATAGGTAATGTCCACATTCTTACGCAGTGCATGCAGGAAATGGTTGCCGCCTTCGGCGTAACCGTCACCATCGCCGCCTTCAGCGAATACCGTCAAATCTGCATTGGCCAGCTTGGCCCCCGTAGCCGTGGGCAGCGTTCGTCCGTGCAGGGTATTGAGAACATTACCTGCCATATAGTGGGGTGCTTTGGCCGCTTGGCCTACACCGGAAACAAACAGCACCTGGCTGGGTTCCAAGCCCAAGCCCTCCAATGCTTCCGATACAGCGCCCAGAATTCCGAAGTTGCCGCAGCCGGGACACCAAGCAGTTTCCTTCAGTGTCGTTGGGAATTTCGTGTCAGCCACGCTGCATGCCCCCTTCCAGCCGTTCCAAGATGTAATCTGGACCCAATGGCCGCCCGTCATACCGGCGCACGCTGCCGTCCGGCTTCCAGGCAAATTCCATGCCCAACAGCTTCTGGAGCTGTCCGCTGTAATTGCTTTCCACAACGTACTTAGTCCCAGGACCGTTAAGAATAGGTTCCAGTTCTTTGGAGAAAGGAAACACTTGGTTGATGTGAACGCCCTTCACTTTCTTACCTTGTTCCTGAAGGATGCCTACGGTTTCTCGCAGCGCCCCCTTCGTAGAACCCCAAGCGATGAGAACCAACTCCGGATCGTCGTCACCAAAGACAACCGGGGCCAGAGCTTCTTCCTCCACCAACTTCATCTTGGCCATGCGTTTTTCCATCATCGCCAACCGTTCCTCAGCACTTTCAACTAAGTGTCCTGCTTCATCGTGTTCGTCACCAGCCGCCACGGTTAGGCCCGGCCCATTGCCTGGCAGCAGACGAGGTGAAATGCCCGATTCCGTCAGGGCAAACCGCTTGTAGTCTGCTCCTGCTTCCTCACCAGAGACAAGCTCGCCGCGGTCAATGACAACCTTATCCAAGTCAAAGGGCTCAACGGTCTCATACGAATCGGCCAAATGCTGGTCGCTCATGACCACCACCGGCATCTGGTATTTGTCAGCTAGATTGAAGGCGTGACCCATGAGATAAAAGGCTTCCACGGGATCTCCGGGGGCCAGAATCGCCCTGGGAAAGTCGCCGCTGGACATGCCAAACCCATAGAGCAGATCGCCCTGCTCAGTGCGAGTGGGCAGACCTGTACTGGGGCCCGGTCGTTGGGCATCAATCACAACGACAGAAATCTCCGCCGCAGCTGCGAAACCCATGGCCTCAGTCATCAGAGCAAAACCACCGCCGGATGTGGCGGTCATAGCGCGAACACCAGCGTAGGCTGCACCCACGACCATGTTCATCGCAGAAATTTCGTCTTCTGCCTGTTCCATGACCACCGCACATTCCTTGGCATGGCCGGCAATGAACTCGGTCACACCGGTGGAGGGAGTCATAGGATAGGCACTCATAAACTTCACGCCGGCTGCCAAGGCTCCTGAAGCCAAAGCCGGGTTGCCGGCAATCAGGAAACGCTCGGCGACTTGTTCCGGTTTCGTCGGTTTCTCGCGCTCATCCAAAGCCTCGCGAACCAAGTCATAGCCAGCCTGCGAAACTTTTTTGTTGCCTTCAACAATATCGTCACCCTTGCTGGAGAACATGGCTGCAAAAATCGTGTGCAGCACGCCCAGATCATCATCGAGCAGGGCCCAAATGGCGCCAGCTGCGACGGCATTAGCCATCACTTTTGGCTGCTCAAGATCCTCCGCTACTTGAATGAAAGGAACCGCGACGAAATTCGGCTCATCGATGGTCTTACCTTGAATTTCTGGACTGTAGATAACGACCCCGTTCTCTTTCAAATCCTGGCGATGCTGGTCCACGGTCACCTTATCCAACGCCACAAGAACATCGATCTTCTGTTCCCAGGTATGGACGGGTTCAGTGGACAAACGAAACTGCGTGAAATTGTGTCCGCCGCGGATGCGTGATTCGTAATCCCGGTGCGAAAACAGATACCAGCCTTCTTCTGTAATGGCCTGCAGAAGAATGTTTCCCACCGAAACTAAACCTTGTCCAGCTTCGCCGCCAATGCGAATACTAAATGTTTTCACCGTTTTCCCTCCTTACACTACTCGCCGGAGTTGCAGCTGCGGGCATTACTGAAATGCGGTGAACTGCGAACGGGGAGCACTGCACACGGGGCAAACGTCTGGAGCGTCGCCGTCTACCGTGTGCCCGCAGACCTCACAGACGTGAATGGTACCGACCTCAATGTCCTTACCACCAGCCACAGTTTTCTTGGCTTGGTTGTACATCTCCGAATGAATTTTTTCAGCTTCCAATGCATAGTTCGTAGTGCGCACAGCACCTTTTTCATTCTGGAGTTCCGCCACAGCCTTATAGGCAGCATACATCTCTGCGACTTCAAAATCTTCGCCATCCATAGCTGTCTGCAGGTTTTCTGCTGATTTTTGGATGCCACCCAATTCCTTCAAGTGGTTCCGTGCATGGACCAACTCAGCGCGAGCAATGGCTTTGAATAACCGAGCCGTGTTCGGGAATCCTTCTTTGGCTGCCACATCACTGAAGATGGTGTACTTCATATGTGCCTGGCTTTCTCCTGCAAAAGCATCCTTCAAGTTGTTGCTGGTCATAATTCGCATGGTAAAGCTCTCCCTCCAAAATTGGAAATGTATTCTTAACTACCCTGTTTAGTATTCGTTATTAATTATCTGAATTCCTTGTTCCTGAGAATATTCCTATGTTCACAATCTGACCCCGTCACGGAGAAGCCAACCATTAGGCAAAATAGCTGTTTTTTTGTTATTCCATCTAGTATGCATTCCCAATAAACACCGGATGTCTAAATCTAGATACAGAACCATTGTTCGCCGCATAATCTTGTGGGTAACCTGTGGGGAATGTGGATAACTTTCCGTATATTCACGAAGAACCGCGCTTTTGGGCAGTAAACTGTGAATAAAACCTGGTAAACGATGTGCTATCGTCGGTCTAGGGTACGGTTTCGATGTGGACGGCAGTTGAAACGACCGCGTTTAAACAAATCCGATTCGGGATTTAGCACTCCGATTCGGGCAAACAAGGGGCAAACTACCCTACCCCGAATGATTATACATGCGGAATAGGGTGTAAGTTCGCACCTGTAAGGCAGCCATCTTCTATTGTTCCTCGAGACGGCTAACTAAACTGGTGAAGGGCAACTGAACCCCGCGACGCCCTAAAAGATCCGTGAAATAGAACCCTCAGCCGGGATCGAGATCATCATACACCCCAGCAGCGACATTGTTGTTGATCCGCGCGCCAAAGCCGTCGTACCAGGCGATGGAACCGCGAAACTGGTCAGACTCAAGCGGTCGCGTAAAATAGACTGGCGCCGTGGATGAATATCAAGGGTTCTGTTCACTCAAGGAAAACGGTCAATTTCCATAATGAACAGGCTCGCTGTACACCCGGAACTCCATGGAATCCGCAAGTGGCTGCGAATAGCGGGCGCCATACTCAGTGATTCCAGTGATCGTCGTCAGCCGCTGTGGTGTTTGATCCACCTCATCGGTGAAGCGCTACACGAAATCCACAGCCGAGCGATCATCATGGTTGAAATGTCCCGCGGATCGAGGATAAAGACCTTCACATAGCGTCCGGCAGATGTCCGCAGCAGAAAGCTGTCGTGCGGATTTAGGTGATAATCGGTTCTTACCGTGTCCTGCCAGTCAGTCTCTGTTACCGAACGATAAAACCGGCAACTCAGCTCCGGGTCCGATGCCGTCTCCCCAGGACCCGGCCGCAAACGGCGTTCGTTATACTGTTCGAAAGCAAAACTCGCCCAATCACTGGCATACTGCACAGCTCGGAATCGCACATCAGCAATGGCCACATCATCGGTAATTTGACCACGAGCAACATCAAACTATGTTCCCGTACCCTGCAGCGTTACAAAGCGCGGCCCTTCAATTTGGTCCGCAGGAATTGCGTTCTGGGCGCATTCTGTCAAACATCAACTGTGTGACGAATGTTGACACATGGGCATAAAGAAAGCGTTGGTACGCACAGCGCGCACCAACGCTGGGATTTTGAACCATTGCACAGCAGAATGGATCATCGTACCCGGAAACCTTCACTCAGCCTAAGAACGGAAAATCGTACTCCGTCAGCTTCAGCTCATGCACCAAATCAATAATGTCTTCCTGGAGGCTGCCGTAGATGGGGATCCCCTTTTGCTTTCGTTCCTGCATAATATAGTAATCCTTCTCACCCGCGGTGTAGATGCGTTCTTTTCCCGGTGCCTTTTTGGAATCCCGCAGTTCCCGCAAAATCTGTCCGGCCGTGGCCTTGAACGTCTCCAATTCTGTAAAGGCCCGAACATCGATGGCAATGAAGAAGTGGCCGACGCGGTGCGGTACCTTCTTGCCGTCCTCGTCAATCCCCGAAAGCGCTTTGAGGAAAATCCCACTCTGCAGAGCTGCCGACAGCAGTTCGACCACTGTTGAGTAGCCATAGCCCTTGTGGCTTCCTGTTTCTTCTTCCAAGCCACCCAAAGGAGTTAATGCAGCGGTACCCTTCGTTAAGGCTTCCAGGATTTCGTGGGGATCGCTGGCCGTCTCCCCTTGTTCATTGATCACCCAGCCTTCGGGAACAGTTTTATTCTGCCGGGCATACACCTCAATCTTACCCCGCTGGCTGGTGGACGTAGCGCAGTCCAACACGAACGGAAATTCTTCGTCAGTTGGCATCCCGAATGTCAGGGGGTTCGTGCCGAGCATATTCTCAATGCCGAACGTCGGTGCGACCGAAGGACGTGCATTGGTACCGGTGATGCCTATCATACCGGCTTCGGCAGCCATCTCAGCATAATAACCCGCAATCCCGTAATGACTGGAATTGCGGACGGCCACCATTCCCATACCGTACTCCTTGGCCTTAGCGATGGCCAGAGCCATACTCTGTTTGCCGATCACATGACCCATGCCATCGTGTCCATCGACAACAGCGGTGGTTGGCCCCTCCTTAACAACTTCCATGTTCGTCACCGGCGACAGAACACCGTCCTTGATGCGGTTATAATAGATAGGTTTCAAGCGGCTGATTCCATGCGAGTCGATACCGCGTAAATCCGAGGCAATTAAGACATCGGCGCAAACCTCGGCGTCCGCTTGGGGCATGCCCACATTGACAAATACATCCTGCATAAACTGGTGCAGTGTCCGATAGTCCACATGGTAGACTTGTTCTTGTTTGGCCATACGACCGCATCCTGTAACTGATGGTATAAAGAACTCATTCGCTTTACACG
>SLOZ01000183.1 GCA_007132255.1 Limnochordia bacterium
AGAACATATGGCTTCAAATTGGTCTTTGCCGCCACTTCTTTGATACTGTAAGCCATCAGGATACCTCCATTTTCAGAATTAAGTATTGACTTAAAGTTGACTTTAAGGTTTACAATATAACTATACTCCATAGCGTGCTGAGTCGCAAGGCCGATCGCAAACGTCTTGAGCCCTGCTGCTGCACGACGGGTCAGTGGAGCTAGGTAAAAGCTCGAAAAGCCTGTTTTCAGGTTTTCGTCCACAGTTTCTTCCTAACCGTCACTATGGAGAACCGCATTGCATGATCAAGGAAAGAAAACCTAAGGAGTGATGAAGTTTGAATTCACTGCATGACACGTACACGCTGCACAACGATGTTAAGATTCCCGTGATCGGTTTCGGAACCTGGCAGATTCCCAATGGAGAAACGGCGGTTCAAGCCGTCAAGACAGCACTGGACTTGGGGTATCGCCACATTGATACGGCTGCTGGCTACCACAATGAAGAAAGTGTCGGCCAGGCCGTCAGAGAAAGCGGAATTGCGCGCGAGGACGTTTTTGTCACCAGTAAGCTGCAGAACTCTGCTCATGGGTATGACGAAACCATGGCCGCGTTCGAGGAAACCATGGCGAATCTCGGGCTCGACTACCTTGATCTGTATCTGGTTCATTGGCCCAATCCTGTAAAGTACAGAGATAACTGGCAGGAAGCCAATGCGGGCACTTGGAAGGCTTTTGAAGAGTTGTACAAGGCGAAGCGAATTCGCGCCATCGGTGTCAGCAACTTCCATCCGCGCCATTTGGAGCCGCTTATGCAGACAGCGACCGTCAAGCCGATGGTCAACCAGATCCGGCTGTGTCCTGGAGATACGCAGGACGACGTGGTCGACTACTGCCGCTCCCATGACATTTTGCTGGAAGCTTACAGTCCCCTGGGCACTGGTGCCATCTTTGATGTTCCCGAAATGCAGCAATTGGCGACGAAGCACGGTAAAACCGTAGCCCAGGTCGCCATTCGCTGGAGCCTACAGCTGGGCTTTTTACCACTGCCGAAGACTGTAACGCCGGAGCGAATTAAGGAAAATGGCGACGTCTTCGATTTTGAGTTGTCGGACGAGGACATGCGGGTCATTGCTGGACTCGACGGTGTCTGCGGCTATGCGCAAGATCCTGATACAACCACATTCTAATCTGCGACGCCGATCGTTTCTGCACGGCTGTGCAAAGCGGGATCACGGCAACTCGGGTATAGGTGCCTGTCGGCCCTGTGCCCAACATAAACCGTAAAGGAGCTGTTTAACCATGAGAACGATTCGTCTCGGAACCTCGGATCTCCAGGTTCCTACCATCGCTGTAGGCTGCATGCGGATCACTGGACTTAAAAAAAGTGAAGCAGAAACATTCATCAAAACTGCCTTGGACGAAGGTGCTAACTTCTTCGATCACGCCGATGTCTACGGTGGCGGTGAGTGCGAAAGTCTCTTTGCTGATGCGATTTCCATGAATGATAAAGTCCGGGAATCCATGTATCTGCAGTCCAAATGTGGTATCCGCAAAGGTCAATTCGATTTTTCCAAGGAGCACATTCTGGCTTCGGTGGACGGCACGCTTAAGCGTCTGCGCACAGACTATCTGGATGTGCTGCTTCTCCATCGGCCGGACGCGTTGGTGGAGCCAGAAGAGGTGGCTGAAGCCTTTGATACACTGGAGAGCAGCGGCAAGGTGCGAAACTTTGGTGTCTCCAACCAAAATCCCATGCAAATTCAGCTGTTACAGAAGTATGTAAAACAGCCCATTGTAGCCAACCAGCTGCAGCTGAGCATTACCAATGCCACGATGATCTCGGCTGGCATCAACGTCAACATGCTCAATGATGCCGCTGTCAACCGGGATGGCAGTATTCTGGATTTCTGCCGCCTCCACGACATTACCATTCAGCCCTGGTCACCGTTCCAATATGGTTTCTTTGAAGGCGTCTTCTTGGATAACCCTAAGTTCCCCGAACTGAATGCCAAGATTGACGAAATTGCAGCCAACTACAACGTCAGTAATACCACCATTGCCATAGCCTGGCTCTTGCGGCATCCAGCTGTGATGCAGCCAGTCACAGGTACGATGAATGTACAGCGTTTGAAGGACTGTGCAGCCGCTGCTGACATTCACCTGACCCGGGAAGAGTGGTACGAAATCTACCGGGCTGCCGGCAACGTGCTTCCGTAGGTACTTGGCATTGCTCAACGTCATAGTGATAAACACGACGCCGTCGCAACCTGCGACGGCGTCGTGTTTTTGATCTCTAATCACTACTGCGGTGAACCATTCCAGCTATGCCTCTTCATCCACGTTTAAGCCCTTTAGTTTCTCAATGCGAAGCGCATGATCTTTCTGGGCATCGGATACTGCCTTTTTCACAACATCTCCAGTCTTGTTGTCGATGGTGTTCGCTACATTCCGCTCAAGTTCTTTGTCCCATGCATAGCTCACCCGATGATGAGCCCGGGGACCAACATCATTAACATCCTCGGTGTTGTCAATGAGTTTCCCGGCCAATTCTGGCTTGTCTTCGCCACTGGGGTCCATGACAGGCAGTCTAGGCAGCGGTGGATCTGGAATCGGGTTCACCTTCATGGTCGTTTACCTTCCTCTCGGCCGCTCCGGGATAGTCCTGCCGAAACCATCCTTCCAAGAACCATCTCCGAGCAGACACAATCTCTTACTCTCTATATCGGCGAGTGGCAGGAACTCCTTAACTCCCAAATTCGCAGGTCACAGTATCCGGTATATATTGGTAACTACAGCGACGAAAACAGCCAATCCAGGATGCCAACTCAGCCAATCGTTCCTCAGCTGCCCGCTCTTCTTCTAGATACCCACGGCTGAGAGCAAACGCCACCACCATGCTGGGATCCTCATGGCGATACCTGTTGAAGCGTTCCCGTGGATAGGCCGCTTTGCCCAGTTCCCGCAGTTCTCGGCGTTCAACGTTGGTGCAGCCACGCATCCAACTACCCTCCCCTGCTCTATATCCCGACATAGGTAAGGATCCACCGATCTGTGCTCAGCTCAGACATCGGCCATTTGGGGTCGAACGCAGTTTCTGCCCGCCTGTTTGGCGCTGTACATCGCTGCGTCCGCCTGGCGATAGGCTACCTGGAGCCCGTCCGTATCATAGGGCCGCAGAGGAGCAACGCCGAAGCTGGCCGTGATATTCAAGGATCGCTGGGGACCAAAACCTTTGGTTTCGATCCCAGCCCGCAGTCGTTCGGCCGTTTGCAGCGACTCGGTCAATGTCGTTTCGGGCAGCAGAACAATGAACTCTTCACCGCCCCAGCGGCCCACTGTATCAATCACTCGCAGTTCATTCTGCAGATGTTCGCCAAAGGACTGGAGCAAACGATCTCCCATGGGATGGCCGTAGGTATCATTGATGAGCTTGAAGAAATCGATGTCGATGAGCATGATGCATGACGGGTGGTGCGTGCGCCCCATGCGCTGCAGCTCCTTTGTCACTAACCGCTGAAATTCGCGGCGATTGCATAACCCGGTGAGTTCGTCATAGGCCGCCAAATACGAGAGGCGCGCATTGGTAGCCTGCAGTGTCTGCTGCTGCTCCTGAATTAGCTTCTGCTGTTCCACAGTTCGGGCATGAGTGGACCAAAGAGTCCAGGAGAGAACAATGCCCAAGCCCATGACGGTCAGGCCGTTTGTTTGGTTCGACAAGCGAATGGCTGGGTCAGCTTGCATCCACATCGCACCGAAAAACCCGGCATAGGCCGCTAAATATAAGAGCAAGGTCACCCCAGGTCGAATCAGCAAAAGCAGGGCGGGGATGGCACAGGCGATCAAGAACGGCGCAATACTAGTGGTGGCCAGTTGATCAATGGCCGCGATGGCAACACCCATACCCAAGATAAACGTAGCTGTTCCGTACTGCAGAAGCTGCGCTGACCATCGCTGCTGTCCACTTTCCTTCGAGAAGCGTCCGCCGAACCAGCCAACCACCACCATAAACGCCGCAATCACTAGATGCGACACAATGATTCCACTGCGCCAGCGCAGTTCCACAGCACTGGTGGCCGGTTGGAAAAGGCCAAACACAACAATGTGGACGATACTAACGAGGACAGCGCCGAATGCCATGTATTGGAGGCGGCGAAGATTGACTTTGGAGGCATCAGCTACGATATCCGGATCGCTGCTGGTGAGAAAGCGCCAAGCAAGCAACAGATAGTCCCCCTGGTCAGGCCGGCGCTCTTGTAACCGTGGAATTCTCTGCATCGGCACCCCTCCTCGTTTACGTCATTATCATGGTTCGCTGATTCCTGGATGGTTTCCTGCTATATCAAGACGATTCGACTTTGTTCGACGCTGCAGGAACCGGCCTTACGTTTGGCGAATCAAATAACATAGTCGACGGGTTAAGTTCCGTCTGGAGGTGGCTGCATGACCAAGGACGAAAAGTCCATCGAGAGCCGTCTCATTGACGTGCTCAAAGAACCCGTGGTTATTCTTGAGATGATCTACGATCAACAAGAATGCCTCACAGACGCCAAGCAACTCCGCTGGAATCAAGCGTACGCGTCGCTGCTGAATGCGGCTTCTGCGGACTTGACCCTGCAGCCGACATCCCAGGTTCTATCCAAGGTCTGGCAAAAGGCAATGCTACAAGTGCTGAAACGCAGTATCGACGACACTGCGACCACTCCAGCGGCCAACATCCCGCAAACGCAGCCGGATCACCACTACCAGCTCGAAGCAGTGCAGCTGAGCCACGGGTTGGCCGCGGTCGTCGTTCACAAACATCCCCAGGATACAATGGGCCCTCCCCGCAGCGCAGCCATCGACCAAGCAGCAGATTCCGACGATGCTCTCGCCTTTCGATATTCTATCGTAGCTGACTATGCCTGGGGTTGGGAGATCTGGGAAGATGCCGCCGGTGAGCTGCAATACGTGTCGCCCGACTGCGCGGCAGTATCCGGGTATTCCGCAGACGCCTTCTTGCAGAACTCGGATTTGTTCACCGAGCTCATCTATGACGAGGACAAGGTGATCTGGGAAGCCCATCGCCATGAAGCATCGACGCAGCTTGGCGTCCATGACACAGAATTTCGCATTCACAGGGCCGATGGCCAGATCCGCTGGCTTGCCCATCATTGTCGGCCTGTTCTGGACAGTGATGGCCAGTTTTTGGGTTTTCGCTCGTACAATGAAGATATTACTGAACGCAAAGAGATGGAGCAGGAACTGCGCAGAAGTGAAGAACGCTATCGTTGGATTATGGAGTCTACATCAGACATTCTCTGGGTGTATGACATAGACCGTGAATCCTTCAGCTTTGTCAGCCCCTCCGTACAGAGAGTGCGCGGCATCTCGCGTCGGCAAGCGCTGCGCGAGACTTGGGCGGATGCAGTTGCCGAACCGTTTCGTCACCGCCTCCAAGCTACGATAGAGCAAGGTTTAACGGAGTTCCTAGACAATGATGCCAGCGACGGCCAGTTCATCCTGGAACTGCAGCAGCCCTGCGAGAACGGTGAGCTGCTGTGGGTGGAGCTTGCCGCTCGTTTTCGGCGGGGACAGCACGGACGGGTGGAGTTAGTGGGCAGTACTCGTAGTATTGCTGAGCGCAAAGATGCGGAGCAGCAGATGCAGAAACTTATCTTTCGGGACGATTTGACGCGCTTATACAATCGCCGATACTTCGATGAGCAAATGCAGCGCATGGATCACCGCTTCAATCTACCTGCGTCCATACTGATTGGAGACATCAATGGACTAAAGCTGGTCAATGATGCCTTCGGACACGATCGCGGCGATGAACTGCTGCGGCTTACGGGTACTATCTTGATGGAGAGCGCTCGACCCCAGGATGTGGTGGCGCGTACCAGTGGCGATGAGTTCTGCATCCTCATGCCGAAAACTGATCGCCAAGCAGCCCGCCGTGTCCTCAAGGCGATTGAGGACCGAATCAAAAGCGAGCAGGACGGGATTTTTAAGGACTTCCGTTATGTCACCTGGTCGTTTGGTGTCGGAACCAAAACCAGTGAACACGAACCCTTGGTTGAGGCTAAGCAGCTCGCGACAAAAGAGATGGAACGCCGGAAGTTGATGGAGAAAGCCAGTGCCCAGTACGCCAGCATCGCATCGCTCAAGGCAGCCCTCTTTGCCCGCAGTGAAGAAACCGAGGCT
>SLOZ01000240.1 GCA_007132255.1 Limnochordia bacterium
AAGATGGCGGATGATGTGTCCGCAGAGTTTTCCAGCCTTTATGCGAACCAGCACGACAAAAACTGTGTTTTATATGATTCCTTCACCTACCAGGCCGGTAGCTGGGATATTGCCAGACGGGTTGTCGTTAAGATGGAGCGGAAAGCAGGCGAGTTGTTCCCTCGCGCCGGTTTTATTGTGACTTCACTGGAAGCAGACCCTCAAACTGTCCTGAGCGCTTACAATCTTCGGGGTAACATGGAGAACTTCATCAAGGAAACTAAGCTTGATTTTGGGCTGGATTCCCTCAGTCACTCTTCGTTCGCAGCCAATTGCGCCAAATGTCTGTTGAAGGCATTCGCTTACAATCTGATCAATCTGATGAAGCGGCTGGTCTTGCCCAAAAAGTATCTGAAGAGCAGAATGACATCGATACGTTCGGATCTGATGAAAATCGGCGCCAAAATCGCTTCCTCCGGTCGTCAAGTATTCTTTCGGTTGAGCAGTCATTGTCCCCATAAGAACAGCTTTTTGGAAACCATGAGGCGAATCGGCACTCTTTGTTTCGCTTAGCAAGGTATCCAAAAAATGCTTCTTGCATGACCAAGGGAGCCGTCTACCCATTTTTAGGCATCTGCGTCTGAAGGCTACGTGATCAAGTCATTTTCTACAGGCCAATGCATTGTTTGCAGTAAATCAGCCGTCGGCTGCTTCGTTTTTCGGCCCACTCTGGCCTAAGCACTGACGGATGAATAATTCGGGATAATGGAAGTTAATTCTTCAAAGAAGTATGATGATGTTGGCAGCCCCTCGTCAGGAGACACCCATGAACAAGGGGTTCACAAGCAGCCCTTCATCCGTGGAACTGTCTCTTCCAAACCCGAACGCAGCTTTTCAAGTGACCAAAAGACCAGGCGCAGTAGACGCTTTCGTCAACTGAGATACATGTTGCGAGCATTATGGAAGATCAACTTGTCCGCTAATGTTTCGGCAGCCTTTCGTGAAAGTCGCCTATCCTGAAGCCGCTGGGCCAAGACCTTAGCAATAACGAACTTCCAGGCGAGAAGAGCACCGACGCTCTCTTCAGCTACCCAACAGTCACTTCCCCACGTAATGGAGTTTATGGAGCGCGCCACATCGATATACTCATCCAGCGCTTGGATGGCTGCGGCTGTGGAAATTGTGGCTGTCCACGTCAAGTTGGGCAGGGCGTTAGTATAATTGTGAGCCAGGCCTCCCACTTCGTGAATCCAAGGATAACCCGAATGGAACAGTACAAAGCGAGTGTCCGGATACGCGGCAATGATCGGCTCCAACTGCAGAGGATTAGATCCCGACAGCTGGGCCAACCCCGTATGGACCTGAAACGGAACATCCAACTCCGCCGCCAGCTTACAGCAGGCATGGAAAATGTAGTTGCCGAACAGCAGTCGGTCCTCATCCGTGATGGCGCTAGGATGCGTTCCAAAGATCGCCGCAGCCCGTTCTGGATCACAGGGGAAGAACGCGAGCGGTCGATTGTAGGCCTCAGCGCACTTCAGCGCTGCAACTTTGCCTTTGCTGTGTTGTTCAGTAATTGTGTGTCGCATCAATTCTACATACTGCTCTAGATTGCGACCAGAAAAGCCGTAACGTTCCCAGGGTATGAATTGGTCTGGTGCCACGGCGTCGCTGTGGTAGCCGTACATGAACTTATCGATGCGAAAGGTTGGCACAAAAAGACTGCCGTGGCCATTGTCGGAACCAGGGTTATAGTAGTTATCCAAGATCAGACACTCAAAGCCATGCGTTCGCAGTGTTTGCCAGTGAAAATCCGAGTCGGCGGCATAGGCCGTTCGAACGCGTTCTGAAACACGATCCCAATTCCCCAAGCTAATCGGTTCTTCGAATGAGTGCACTCGCTGCAAGCCCTTCTCAAACCAGTGGAAGTACGAATTATAGCCGACGTTATCCAGTAGTTCTCGTCGAGACATCTCAGATCCATCGGACACGAAACCTGTCCAGGCCACATACGACGCTGCCAAAAGACGGTCTAGGTCCATCGGGGCTGCGAAAAACTCGTCACTGTGATGATGGTCATGATCAGAGATCGTCGGCTGCTCACTAAGGTAATCTAACATATAATGCAGGGCATCGTCCAACTTGGCCAAAGTACTCACCCCTAACCAAAGATAATCCTCATTGGAAGTGCTTCGCTGTAAGCGCTGGTTTCCCTTTTGGCTTGACTCTTCAAAAAGTCAGAGGCTCTGACTCCATCCATCTGCCAGCTCCGGGTAGCTTTCGAAGCTAGTATTCATACCGAGATTGAAAACATTGCCATTGAAAAAGAGGTTTTGGACCAGGAACTACTCAGACACATTGAAGACGTTTTCACACTGGGCTGATAGATGCGTCGGGAAACTACCTGCAACCATTTCAAAGAAGCCTAGACAGGGGCAGGCCGGCCTCGAAGATCCGAAAATCCCCCAGCAAAAACGGACCTCATGCCACTGTAACTGTAGTTCCAGTGAAGATAAAAGCCCCCGTCGGCGACGGGGGCTTTCCCTATTTTTGAGGTGGTACAGGCGGAGAGACTCGAACTCTCACGGGGGTTACCCACTAGATCCTAAGTCTAGCGCGTCTACCAATTCCGCCACGCCTGCACGTACAAACACAAAAAAAAATGGTGAGCCATCCGCGACTCGAACGCGGGACACCCTGATTAAAAGTCAGGTGCTCTGCCAACTGAGCTAATGGCTCATCTTTACTCACTAATTATAGCAGAACCTCTATTTCACCGTCAATACCCAGAGCAAGTATTATCGCACTCGCGTTTGGCCCTCGCGTTTGGCCCCCGGTTGTGGCTCGGTCCTAGCTCGACTTTTAACACTCGTCAACGGTTACGGTTAGTACCCGTGGATGATACACTTTTGTAGAGGATCACGCTCCATTATAAGGGGACATGCTGGATCGGCGCAAAGATTGTTTCGCTCGCCACACAACATCCCTTGATGCACCATTTCACAGCGTGCCAAAATAGTGTACAATGGGAGTGAACATCAAAGATCCGGTTCGATCCATTGGGAGGATATCGTATGGAATTTCCCCGCCGTTATTGGCGTAATTTTGATTGGCCGCTGTTGGTAGCGGCGCTTCTATTGGTTGTATTTGGCTTCTTCGTGATCTATTCTGCCAGCCATGCGCGTTTGGCAGCGGCTGGCGACGATCCGTTTCATTTTGTTAAGCGTCAGGCCTTCGGATCACTGGTAGGTTTAGTGGCCATGACCATGGCTTTTTTGATTGACTATCGGATGCTCCGTCGCTATTCTAAGCTTCTCTATGCCGGCAACCTTGGGCTTTTGGTGGCCGTCTTGTTTTTTGGGGCGGCCATCTTTGGATCCCAGCGCTGGTTTCGTGTAGGTCCAATGAGTATTCAGCCGTCGGAAATCGCCAAGATCGTCATTATCATCGTACTTGCTCATTACATGGAAGCGGAAGACCGCTTGGCCGGGACAAAGCTTCTGATTCCTTTCGGCCTCGTTGTGGTACCCATGGTACTCATCCTTATGCAGCCTGACATGGGAACATCATTGGTCTTTGTGGGTATCGTTTTTACCATGGCTTATATGGCGGGGGCCAATCTCAAGCACCTAGGGTTCATTGCTGGAGTGGGTGCGGCCGGAATGACCGCCGCTGTTATCGCTTCGCTGCGTGGCTGGGTCTCAGTGATAAAACCGTACCAACTGAATCGCCTTTTGGTGTTTGTCGATCCGTATTCAGACCCCACTGGTGCTGGGTGGAACGTCATTCAATCCATGATTGCCGTAGGTTCAGGCGGCTTTCTGGGTCGTGGGTTTTTGAGCGGTTCTCAGAATCAACTGAACTTCCTTCCGGCTAACCATACGGACTTCGTCTTTTCTGTCATTGCCGAGGAGTGGGGGTTCGTAGGCGCCATTATTGTATTGTCGCTGTACGTATTCATGCTGTGGCGGGGTCTGCTCATAGCCCATCGTGCCAAAGATCCTTTCGGTACATTATTGGCTGTTGGCTGCATTAGTATGTTCTTTTTCCACTTGATCATCAACATCGGTATGACCCTAGGCGTCATGCCCGTTACTGGCCTTCCGCTGCCTTTCATCACGTACGGCGGGAGTACAACGCTGACGTTCCTGATCGCCATTGGCCTGCTTCTCAATGTCGGACTGCGACGCCACAAAATTATGTTCTAAGTGTGTACTGCTTGCTGCGGAGTTAGAGAATCACTGCGAAAAACTCCGAAAGATGCTAGAACGCGTTGCGTTGGACCGCCAACTGGCTCTCCATTCGAGCAACTGCCAGGATCGGCGTCCCATCAAGCGGCGTTCATCAGCCATTGGCGGGCATATGCCTCACGGCCCAGACAACCAGGGTAACCCAGACTACATGGAAAAACAAACTGGTGATCAAGACCCGATAGGCGATGGAACGGTTGTTAGTATAGACCATTCTAGCAAGAGATACGGCTCCAACGAAGGTCACAATTCCTAGGATCGGGTAGAGAAACAAACCACTTGCTTCTGCAGAGCGCTCTAGGGTTCCCTGCAGAGCGGCCACCCAGCCCAGGAACACAAATACAACGATAATGCCCAGTGTCAATAAGAGCATAATGCCTTTGTCACGCCAAAACACCATGGATCCCCCCCTTTCTTTGCCGAATTCCTTGTAATTCAGGATCGGCACGGATAATTCCTCCCGGAAGGAACCTTAATCATCGACGGCGAACATCACTTTTGGCAACATGGTTCGTACTGACTCGATCTGGCCAATTGCTGGAATACGCAGACTCAGCAAAACTTAAAATACTGTTTGAAGGAGCACTAAATACAATGCGCATAGCCATCGTGGCTAACCCCCTAGCTGGACGGGAACGAGCTCGTCGAATTGCTGAACTGGTACAGAAAAAGCTGGAGCGTTCCGGAGTGTCATTTACTTATTTGGAGACTGAATATGCACGCCATGCCGTTGTTTTAGCAGAACAGGCAGCCCAGGATCACACCATCGTGGCCGGTCTAGGCGGTGATGGAACGATTCGCGAGGTTATTGAAGGTATCTGGAAGTCCGATGCAGCACTGGGTGTTATTCCGGCGGGTACGGGGAATGACCATGCCCGCGGTCTTGGTATTCCGCAAGATCCATTGGAGGCTGTTGATGTTTTGCTGCAGGGACACAGTGCCGCGATGGACGTCGGTTTGGAGAGGGACAACGTCTTCGGCTGTGCGGGCGCAGTGGGGTTTCCTGTAGATGTTCTCGAGCACCTCAACTCCGCTGAATCCAGTCGCCGGGTGGGTAAAGTCGCTTATCTATCGGCCATCGCCAAGACGCTACGCCGTTTAAAGGCTCGGCCCATGACCGTAACGGTAGATGGTAAGGTGCACACAATGGACGCCGTGGGGATATTGGTCATGAACCTGCCGTATGCCGGGGGTGGCTTGCAGTTCGCGCCGGCTGCCCGCCACAACGACGGCTTATTTCATGTGGTGATTGTTGGCAGTGTCAGCCCACTGCGCCTGCTGCTGACGCTGCCAAAAGTGTACAAGGGAACTCACGTGGATGATCCGGCAGTCACCATCCTCACTGGGACACAGGTGGTTCTAGAGCCTGCTGGCATGAAAAAGATGTTTGACGGTGATATCGATTCTGAGACACCGTTTCGAGCGGAAGTAATAGCTGCGGGAGTGCGTGTCATGGTTCCCTAACGCCTAGGCCATCCTTTGGAAGTCTTATTTGACTGGCTTTTTCGGGTTTTGATGCCTCCGCTTACGATCGTATTGAACCAGGCTCCGAGGAGGTGATCGTTCTGAAACCACAAATTCCCAGCGAGATCTATCATAACTATCGTGTCTCTACCAAAGAAGGTATGTTTGCCAGCCTGGCCATCGGTCTGGTCAACCCGTTTTTTGGTATCTTTGCAGTCGCCATGGATGCTCCCAACGTCGTGATTGGCCTGATCACCGCTGTACCGTCATTGATTAACTTCTTCATGATGATACCAGCGGCTCGTTTCGCCGATCGCCACCCCCGCAAGCTGCCTTTGGTATTTTGGGGGGCTCTGGCTGCTCGCATGTTCTATCTTCCTATGGCAGCCATTCCTTATTTGGCGGGAATGCGGGGCGAGGCACTGATCCTCCTGTTGACATTGATGACGATTCCCATGGTATT
>SLOZ01000257.1 GCA_007132255.1 Limnochordia bacterium
ATATCGTCGACTCGAGATTGATCAAGGAGGTGAACGCCCTGAACTTGGGTGTTCGGGGCTGCCGCTATGGATGCACATCGCAAACACATCCGCGGCATCATTGACGAGTTGATGAACAACTCGATCAAGGCTGGTGCTACAGAAGTGGATGCCAAAGTAGAGTTAAGTGAGAATGAAATCGTCATCTGGGTCAGGGACAATGGTCGCGGCATGAATCCCGACGAACTAGCGGCTGTGAAGAAAGCTCTTCAACAGCCGAGACGCGATGAGTTGGAGGACTACTATGGTGCTTTAGCAGGAGATAGCATGGTTGGAACGGGCCTGTCCTTGGTTGGAATGATGACAGATAAAGCTGAAGTGTTTTCGGAACCTGGAAAGGGTACAGAGATCCGATTGTTTCGCAAAACGGAGGATTGATGGCAATGCAATGCTGTGGACAGAAGAACGTAGATTTGATGCAAGCTTTGGAAGTATTGGCTGACGACCCAGTGGGCTTGGAACTTTACGAGCAGTGGGTGGAAATGCAGAAAGAGCCAAACACTTCGTTAGCGGATTGGATGCTTTGGGAGCAAGATGTGGAGCGGACGCCAGCGGCTGAGCACTTTTTTTCATTGATACGCGGCGATGATACCGGTGAAGTAGGGTGCCAGGGTGGGTGCAGCCACCACGGTGTTTAGCCTGCTTGGAGGCTCGTTTTTGGACTTGTTCGAACGCTTTTGAGTTTGGAGTTTAGCTTGGAGAAACGTTTAGCCGAGGTGTTTCCACTCGGCTGTAGCCCCAGCATGTTTCTTTGTAAAGCAGGCCAGCTCGGGCCATGTACTGATGATCGATGACGTTTATGGTCAAGATTTTGTTGATGCACGCGGTTGGTTTAGAACGGCTGTGTATATCATTGGATTAGGAATACTTTGATGAGGTGATGCTAGATGAACATGGAGAATATTGCTCGAATTGTACGTGGGTTAGCAGCGGATGCCGTAGAAAAGGCGAACTCGGGTCACCCTGGGCTTCCTTTGGGCTGTGCCGAAATCGGGAGTCAGTTGTTTTTTTCGGAGCTGCAGCACAATCCTACAAACCCAAGTTGGCCTAATCGTGACCGCTTTGTTTTGTCTGCCGGTCACGGTTCGATGCTTCTTTACTCGCTGCTGCATTTGACTGGTTACGATGTTACGCTGGAGGATCTCAAAGAGTTTCGTCAGTTGAACTCGAAAACTCCCGGTCATCCCGAGTACGGGCATACACCCGGAGTAGAAACCACAACAGGACCATTGGGGCAGGGTATTGGTAATGCCGTGGGTATGGCCATCGCTGAGCGGATGATGGCCGAACGTTTCAATACTGACACACATACCATCGTGGATCATTTTACCTACGCGCTGAGCGGAGATGGCTGCATGATGGAGGGTGTCAGCAGTGAGGCGGCTTCGCTGGCGGGACATTTGCAGTTAAGCAAGCTCATTTTGTTTTACGATTCCAATGAGATCACGATCGAAGGGCGCACTGATTTGGCTTTTAGTGAATCTGTGGCCAAGCGTTTTGAGGCTTACAATTGGCACGTTCAAAAAATCGATGGCCATAGTTTCGAGGAAGTAGCGAAGGCAGTGGCTGCAGCCAAAGCCGATGAACGACCAAGCCTTATCGTGGCTGACACTACTATCGGAAAAGGTGCTCCCAACAAACAAGACACAGCGGGTGTCCATGGGTCACCGCTTGGCGCCGAAGAGTTGAAGGCATTTAAAGAAACGATTGGCTTACCCCAGGAAGCTTTCTTTATCGCAGACGACGTGAAAGAGGCTGGCCAAAGCGTCAAAACTCGTGGTCAGGAGTTGGAAGCGCAGTGGGAACGTATCTTCGAGGAGTGGGCTGAAGAGAATCCAAAGTTGGCCGAACAATGGCGGATATACTGGAGCCTGGAACTTCCAGCGAATCTAGAGGAGATTCTTCCCGAATATGCAGTTGGAAGCAGTTCCGCGACGCGCAACAGCGGTGGCGAGATACTAAACGCGTTGGCCAACGTCATCCCGAACCTAGTGGGAGGTTCTGCAGACCTAGCGCCCTCCACCAAGACTCACCTTAAGGGCTACTCTAATATTACCAAGGACGATTTTTCAGGCCGGAATTTCAATTTTGGGGTCCGTGAACATGGGATGGGTGCCGTAGTCAACGGCATGGCTTTGTATGGTGGTTTGCGGCCGTTCGGTTCAACATTTCTTGTGTTCTCCGATTATATGCGACCGGCCATTCGTCTGTCAGCTTTGATGAAGCTGCCAGTTATTCACGTTTTCACGCATGATTCGATCTTTGTGGGTGAAGACGGACCGACGCATCAGCCTGTGGAACACGCCGAGGCACTACGAGTCATCCCGAATCTAAATGTATATCGGCCGGCCGACGCGCAGGAAACTGCCCAGTGCTGGTTAAGTGCGCTGCGTTATGGCGACGGACCGTCGGCCATTCTATTGACCCGTCAGGATTTACCTGTGTTTTCCAAACCTGAAGGATGGTCTGTAGAGCGAGGGGCGTATGTAGTAGCAGATACAGATGAACCTCAGCTTATCTTGGCGGCGAGCGGCAGCGAGGTGAGCTTGGCCGTGGAAACGGCTGACCGATTAACAGAGCAAGGTATCGCAGTGCGAGTGGTATCGGTACCGTGTCGCGAATTGTTCGTTAAGCAGGAAAAGGCGTATCGTCAGAGTGTCTTTTCGCCTGATACCCCTATTTTTGTGTTGGACGTCGGCGTGAGTTTTGGTTGGTACAGCTTGGCTCCCGGGGAACGCATGAGTATGTTGACGCTAGATGATTTCGGCGTGTGCGGACCAGGAGCAGAGGTTGCTTCCTATCTAGGCTTTAATGTTGACAATGCGGTAGCTAAGGCCAAGGAACTTCTGGCATAGTCCGGTGATCAAAACTCCCACCCGGAGATCCGGGTGGGAGTTCGTTTGTTATCTTCTAGTCTCAAGACGCAGCATGGATCACATCATATCCAAGATGCTGCAGCTTCTTGGTGATCCTTTGTCTACTGTGGTGTTTAAGGCGTTGTTCCATATGGGACAGTTTTCCGTGAGTCAAAGGATGATGGTTCACATTTTGCTGTGGGAGAAACCCCATGTACTCCTGCCAATGTATGAGCCCAGGCAGAATGCGCGTCGGATCAGCCTGGTATGGCGAGATCTCAGGATATGTGGATGCCGGTAGAATACCCTCTTCTACGACAAATTCCAATGTTTGCGGCGAACCTGACGCGTCATAGCCAACGCAGTATATTTCATAGCGGAATACTTGGAACGCTTGGTCGAAATAGATCCAAGTATCCACATCCTCACAAAACGCTATAACGGGTTTAACTGTTCCTTTCACTCTCGACCCAACCTTTCCTACAACGACTTTCTAATGTAGTATTCCGGATATGCAGTGAATATTCCTTTTTTCCACTGCACGGAGATCCAAAAAGGAGAATGGCCATGGTCCATAAAGTACTTACAGTTACACTAAATCCCAGTATGGATAGGACTCTACAGATCGCTGGTCTCTCGATCGGCGATGTGAATCGCGTGAACTCGATTGACGAGGAACCCGCCGGGAAGGGGATCAACGTTGCCAAAGTGCTGCAACTTTTTGGTCTCGAGCCATGGATGGCTGGGTTTTTGGGTGGGTATATCGGTGATGAGATGCTCAGACGCTTACAGGCTAAATGCGGTAACCTCAATTTCACAGCATGCGTAGAAACGACTCGCATGAACATCAAGGTTGAATGCGACGGTGAGGTCACTGAATTTAATGGCCTCGGACCTCAGATAACAGCAGGCGAAATGGAAGCCTTTCTGATCGCTTTCCACAGATCCATGGCGGATACCACACATCTTGTCCTCTCCGGTTCACTACCACCAGGCATTCCCAAGGACACGTATGCGAACCTGATTGCTGTCGCCCGGCAGGTGAACCCGAATGTGTTTGTCTGTTTGGATGCCTCGGGGGAGGCTTTGATGCACGGAATGAAGAGTATGCCAGACATGATCAAACCTAATCTTGCTGAGCTCGGAGAGTATTTAGGGAAGCCGTTAGAGAATGCCAGCGATGCGGTGAAACCCATGCTGCGACTCTTCGAGAGCGGAGTTGCGCACGCCTTGTGCTCTCTGGGAGCCGACGGTATGCTTGTTGTCGATAAAGGAGAGGTACTTCGCTGCTATGGTCCTCCCATTCAACCCGTGCAGACCGTTGGTTGTGGTGACTCGGCGGTGGCAGCCTATTTAGTAGGTCTACTGCAGGAAAAACCCGTTATTGACTGTGCCGTAATGGCAGTGGCGGCCGGGAGCGCCGCCGCTGCTCGACTGGGGATTGGGCTGCAAAGCTTAGAAAACGTTGATGATATGATCAAAGGCGTTCAATGGGAGCGCATGCGGCTTCATTCATAGAATCCTTGCTCAAGGGGTTCGGAGCTTTCAGTAACCATGAGCCGCAGATCTGGTCAGCAACGCTCGTGGGGCTTGATGAAGCGCTGCACATTCAAGGCTGCACGGTTTAACGGAAACCAGCATGGCAGCCATGATGTGTACGGGTTCAATCCACAGCTTCTGTCACAAACCAATGGAGGACTATGGCGACAAAAGCTATGTTTTTGTTTGGCTATCATTATGGAATTAGGTATTTTGGCAGAAATTAACTTTTTGTTCACAGGGCTGCGGCCAATGCTTACCGATGATTCATTCCAACATTACACTGGTCTGGTAGACTGAAACCGAAGCTGATCCCATTGAGCGAAATGGAGGTTAAATATTGGCCAGCAGGAATGGATTTCACGAAGGTCTCGAGGCTTTATATCGACGGCTTTTGGAGATGGGTGTGTTGGTTGAGAACGCTGTCCACGCTAGTGTTCAATCGTTGGTGGAGTTAGATGCCGCCAAGGCGAGGCTGGTTATTCGCAATGATACGCATGTTGATATCATGGAGACCGAAATCGAAGATCGGGCCGTGCACTTGTTGAGCATGCAGAAACCGGAAACACAGGACTTGCGTTTGATCTCCAGCATCAGCAAGGTGGTCACGGATCTTGAACGAATCGCTGATAACGCAACGAACATTGCTGAGGTCACCTTGAAGCTCGAGGGACAGCGTTTGATCAAGCCATTGGTGGATATTCCGCGCATGGCACAATGCAGTGTTGCGATGCTTCATGATTCTCTGCAGGCACTTATTCAACGCGATGCAGCCATGGCTAGAGCCGTGGCTGCGCGCGATGATGAGGTGGATGACATCTATGCTGCACTCTCTGAGGAACTTCTGGTGCTGATGGATCGCCACCGTGGGTCAGAACGCTTGGCTCAATGTGTTCATCTGATGTTTGTTGCGCGATATTTGGAGCGAATTGGCGACCACTCCACGAACATTTGTGAACGGGTGGTGTACTTAGTGAACGGCAAACGAGTGCGCCTAGGGTAATTCGCCAAGTGGGCAGAAAACGAGGCAATAGGGAGTGGCGCCCCATGGTTGCCCAAAATGCAATGATTGTGTTATTTTTTTTCGAAAAAAATGCTGGTTGCTGGAAGGGATTAGGACCTTGATCTCGAATTGATGTTAACAGTAGGTTCCTACATAGTTTCGGCGATGGAGGTGATGGCAACTAGGCTCTAACTGGGGGTACAAAGTTGCACGAGCTTAGCGTTCTTCGAATTAGCAGTCCAGCACGGGATAATTACAGAATCGGAGGGATATGTTTTGAAGAAAACCGTATCGTTAGCCTTAGTGGTCCTTCTTGTCGCAGCTCTGTCTAGTGTTGCCATGGCCAAAATTGAGATCATGTACTGGCATGCCATGAGTGGTTTGGCGGGTCAAGCTATTGACGAACAGGTTCGTTTGTTCAATGAGTCCCAAGATCGCATACACGTCGAAGTCGAATACAAAGGTTCCTATAGGGATACCTTAAATGCAACAACGGCTGCCGTGCGGGCGGGAACAGCGCCCCATGTGATCCAGAGTTTTGAGATCTCGACACGCCAGCTTATCGATATGGGGCTTTTCATCCCGCTTCAGGAAGCTTTGCCAGAGGGCATGGTAGACTGGGACAAGTTCCTTCCGCAGGTTGTAGACTACTATCGCATGGAAGACATACTGTACTCCATGCCATACAAT
>SLOZ01000283.1 GCA_007132255.1 Limnochordia bacterium
AATACACTGATCCGCACGATGTTCGAGATTGCGATAGTGGTCTCCAACAGTGGCCGGAATGGTGGACGGACTCGCAGGCTGGTCTGAGCGTACCAGAGCGGCCTCAGCCAAATCAAGGTATTTCATCACCGCAGCGATGTCAATGTTCACTGGGCAGGGTAGGCAGTGGTTGCAGTACATGCAGCGGCCCTTACTGGAGTAAACTGGAGTTTGGCTCAACACCTCGGAGAAATCCCGCTGCCTTGCTGAGGATGTTGTGTAGGCCAGGGCTTGGTCCACTTCGTCCGGTGTGCGGCAGCCGATGAGAGCCGATGCCACAGCGGGCCGAGTCAGGGCATAATGCATGCACTGGACCGGAGACAGAGCGGTACCCAAAGGCGACAGTTGTTCATTGAGCAGGGTGCCTCCGGCTAAAGCCTTCATGACAGTGACGCCCACACCGATCATTTCACAGGCTTCATACAGTCGCTGTCTAGCGGGGGCTAGGCCTTTGAGATCCAGGGTTTGAAAAGGCTTTTCCGTAAATTGCTCTTCCAGCGTGACGCTGCTGGGTAGAAGGTCAAACGCTGGGTTAAGACTGAACATCAGGACATCAACGAGTCCGGTTTCCACGGCCTTCAGGGCAATGTCTGGCTGATGCGAACTTACACCGATGGAACGAACGACACCCCGTTTTTTGAGACCGACAACATAGTCGATGAGCTCAGAGTTGAAAACGGCCTGGTAGTCATCATCCGAGTCCACAAAGTGGATCATTCCGACATCGATGTAGTCGGTGCGGTAGCGTTCGAGGAAATCCTCGACGAAGGTCTGGTTGATCTGCAGATCCCGGGTTCGGGTGTACTGGCCTCCAAGCCAAGCGGCTCCGATATGCCCCTGCAAAATGACGTTATCTCGATGCCCTTGCAGGGCCTGGCCAATGTAACTGCGCACATTCGGCTCAGCCATGAACACGTCCAGGATATTCACCCCTTGTTCAAGGGCCCGCTTAACAACCTTGTCAACGGCGTCGATCGCCATTCCTTCCAAATGCTCGCAGCCTAATCCGACTTCGCTAACCATGAAGTCTGTTCGGCCAAGTTTGCGGTATTGCATACAGATTCCTCCAATACTTATGATCGGATGACCCAACAGTTGGACACACGCAGGGTTGGGGAGCATCCAAACTACAATTTCGCTTCTCAGTGATGTCATTCCTTTATGGAGTCAAGTTTCGGGCTCCAGTCCACGTGCGGGAAAAGACGATGCCCGAATGTCGGGGGGCTATGAAGTTTTTTTGGTGGGCAAAATGGTGGAAGGAAGGTGGCTCATGAGTGCCTGCAGCCAAATACGCGTGGATGGATTGGATGTTAGCTTTCTTGATGCGGCCTGTGCTTTGGTCCTCCAGGAGTACGATGAGCAGCGCCGCTTGATGCCGTATCTGCCCAACGCCGCGGATTACCGGCTTGAAATAGGACAGTCTATGGAGCGGCTCTTTCGGCTGGGAACTGGCTTGCTGGCTCTGCAATCCCACCGTGTGGTGGGGTTCTTGGCAGGGTATCCCGTGGACGGTCTGTTCGGTGACTGCCGAGGCGTCTATTCACCGCTTTATGGGCACAGCACCGTGCCGGAGAACCGTAGGCAAATTTATGACATTCTTTATGAAAAGGCCGCCGAACTGTGGGTGCAATCGAGGCTTTTTAGTCATGCTCTAACCTTGTTCGCCTACGATACAGCAGCGACAGCAGATTGGTTCTGGCGGGGGTTTGGCATGCGCTGCGTGGATGCTGTGCGTCCCAGTGCTTCGCTCGTCCAAGCACAGCCCAATCTGGCCATGAGAAAGATGACGAAAGCTACAGTTCCAGAGATTGCGGATTTGCACAGTCAGCATAATTTGTACTATCGAGGAGCACCGATCTTCATGCCCAATATTTGGGAAGATCCTGTTACCGATCTGCAGGAGTGGCTCGACGGGTCCAACCATCATCTCTGGGCGGCTTACCAAGGCGGCCATCCGGTGGGTTACATTCGCATCGAGCCCGACGGCGAGTCATTCATTTCGCTGCATCCGTCTGTGATGAACATTACGGCTGCTTTCGTTTTACCACGGCTGCGCGGCAGTGGAGTTGGTACGCTGCTTTGGAGTACGGCAGCCGAATGGTCACAGCAGGAAGGTTACAGGCTGCTGGGAGTGGACTATGAGGCGATCAATCCGGCTGCTAGACGTTTCTGGGGCCGCCACTTCGATCCGTATACATGCAGTGTGACGCGTCGAGTTGATGAGCGGATCGCAGAACGCGATGGTGGGAGCCGCTGAGCACGATACGACATTCGGTGTGCGCCGGGACAAGAGCACGGGGTTCGAAAAGGGCCAAGCAGTTCCCGCTGTTGTCCACGGGATTCCTTAAATTGCTGTTCCATGGATTGGGAGGACCATGGCGGACCCCGACGAAGCGTTGGTCGAAGAGTCCCGCCAGCGTCCATGCGTCACTGGCAGCGATCGTCCAACAAATCGGCGTATACAGAAAGGATTGTAGCTGTTCTTGGGCGTAGTAGATGAAAGAGGATTCATAGGCTCAGAGTTTGACTACCAGCTAACGTTGACGAATAGGAGCAGGTTGCATGGAGCGGATTCGCGGTGTAGTAGAACGTATAACCTACGCTAATGAAGAGACAGGCTACAGTGTCATCAAACTTCAAGTTCATGGCTACAGTGATCTTGTCACAGTGGTTGGCAGCATGGCAGCCGTCAGTGTTGGAACTGTTGTCGACGTTGCCGGAACCTGGACCCATAATGCCAAATTTGGCCGCCAGTTTGAGGCCAAGGAGTGGAAGGAACAGCTCCCCGCTACCATTTATGGAATCGAAAAGTACTTGGGCAGCGGTCTCATCAAAGGAATTGGGCCCGTGTATGCGAAAAAAATTGTGAAGCAGTTCGGTGACAAGACCTTGGACGTCTTGGAAGAAGACCCGGACCAACTGCGTCAGATTGATGGCATCGGGCCAAAACGCGTCACCATGATCAAAGAAGCTTGGGACGAACAAAAAGAAGTCAAGAACATTATGCTGTTTCTGCAGAGTCATGGGATTTCTACGGCCTTTGGCAATCGGATTTTTAAGGCCTATGGTAATGACAGCCTCCAAGTTATTCAAGAAAACCCCTATAAGATGGCCGACGACATATTTGGAATTGGCTTTAAGACAGCGGATTCCTTGGCTCAAAAGCTCGGTCTTGATCCGCAATCACCCCTGCGTTGTCGTTCTGGTGTACTCTACGTGTTAAACAAGCTGGCTGACGAGGGTCATTGCTACGCCACCGAGGAACAACTCCAGAGTGGCGCTGTCGATTTGTTAGACATTGCGCCAGAAAAAATCGCTGCCGTTGTTGAGGAACTGCTGCAGCAGCAAGAAGTGATTGCTGAGGGGGAAGCCATCTATCTCCCGCCTTTTTATTACAGTGAGGAGGGCACCGCCAAGCGACTGCGGGACATTCTCCGCACACCGGCGGAGATGGCACTGTTCGCTGAAACTCTGCAGCCAGACGCTAGCCCCGTCTCCTACGATGATGTCCAGCTGCAGGCAATCCATTTGGCCCAGACTAGCAAGATCATGATTCTCACCGGTGGACCCGGTACAGGTAAGACCACGACCATCAAGGGCATCCTGGGTGTTTTTCAACAAGCCCGGAAACGAGTCTTAATGGCAGCACCCACAGGACGAGCAGCCAAGCGTATGACCGAAACTACCGGTATGGAGGCCAAAACCATTCATCGTCTGCTGGAATTTAGCCCCGCTGAAGGCTATAAGCGCAATGCTGACAATCCCCTGGTGGCTGATGTGTTGGTTTTAGACGAGGTTTCCATGATCGATATTGTTCTAATGTATAACTTGCTGAAGGCTGTGCCTGATACGATGACGATCATCTTCGTGGGCGATGTGGATCAACTGCCGTCAGTAGGTCCCGGTAATGTCCTAGGAGACATGATAGCATCAAATGTCATTCCGGTGGTGAAACTGGAACGCATTTTCCGCCAGGCCCAAGGCAGTCAGATCATCACCAATGCCCATCGGATCAACCGTGGCCAGGAACCTGATCTCAGCGGTGGACCAACGGCCAACTTCTTTTTCATCAAAGAACAGGCAGACATACCGTCGCTAATCGTCGAGTTATGTGCCCGACGGCTGCCGTCCTATTACCATTTGGACCCGGTCCGGGACATTCAAGTCCTGACGCCTATGCAGCGCACCGATACCGGTGCAGCCAATCTCAATGCGCGTTTGCAGGAAGCGTTGAACAGCAGCACTGTCCATCTAAAACGAGGCAGCACGGAATACAAACTGCATGATAAGGTCATGCAGATTCGCAACAATTACGATAAGGAGATTTTCAATGGCGATATCGGCCAGGTGACCAAGGTAGACTTAGAAGAACGCACCCTGCAGGTCACCTTTGATGGTCGTTCCGTTCCCTACGAAGCCTTAGAACTCGACGAGTTGGTGCTGGCCTATGCCACCACGATCCATAAGGCCCAGGGTTCAGAATACCGGGCCGTGGTGATGCCATTTAGTTTCAGCCATTATGTGATGCTGCAGCGGAATTTGCTCTACACGGGCATTACGAGGGCGAAAGAATTGGTGGTCATGGTGGGCGACCCCAAGGCGGTCAGGACGGCTGTGAGAAACGCCAATGTAGTGCGCCGCAATACAGCGCTGGCTAGGCGTCTGCAGGAAAAATTCCAGACGGGAAAAGCTGGCAGCAAGCGGTGAAGTAACGTATGGCTAGTGTACTCAATGCTTGTAGCCGAGAGGACAACAACCTCGATTCCACAGACTGGGGCCTCCACGGCCGCAGCGTACCGTGACGCCGAGCTCGGGTCTCCAGCGAGGCTGCACGTGGTTGAGTCGTACATTTGACGGTTCTTCGAAACTTTCTGAGGTTAGCGACCAAATGCGTCGAGATTGGAGAGGAAAGAGCTATGCCTTTGAGCATGCAGCGGGTTACCCAGGGATCGGATCCTGTGCTGAAGCATTTGTTCAATGAAGCGTCCATGACTTGGGATGGACCCGATGAACGGTTTTTTGCGAATGACAATCACGTCCTTGTCTGGGCATCTCTTGAGGATCTTCCAGCGGGATTTGCTTTCGGCCAAGTCCTGTACATGCCCCACAAGACAGCGCCCTTGTTCTTTCTCTACTCCATTGATGTTTTCCCACCGTACCGGCGGCGCGGAGTGGCGACTGCTCTCCTACAGTGGCTCTTGGCATGGGCCCGTAAACGTGGTTGTTCGGAAATGTTTGTCATGACCAATGATAGCAACGATGCGGCTATGACATTGTATGAACGAACGGGAGGTATCCGTGAGTCCAAGGACGATGTCCTTTTCGTGTATCCACTCGAGCCCTTTTCCTCTCCGTCGTGAATGGCGGGAGTCTGGTGAGCGTTTTTTGGAGGTGGCAACTGTGCCAGGATCTTTACCACCGATTATGTACCCAGATCTAGGAATCTGCGGTCTTTCCTGCCGACTGTGTCCTCGGTATTACACCGATGGGAGCAGTCGGTGTCACGGCTGCAAGACACCGTCGCGGATGGAGGCGGGATGTCCATTCATCACATGCGCGCTCCGGCGGCAGCAGGTGGAGTTTTGCGTTTGCTGTGAGGATACAGACCATTGCGCCCGTTGGCAGCGGCATCGTAGTACCGGACTTGAACGGGATTCCTTTGTCAGTTACCAGAGCTTGGAACGGGATATTGCGTATGTGCAGGAACACGGGATTGCCGCCTTTTCTAGCATCCAGGAGTACAGAGCCTCACTTCTGCGAGTGCTGTTGGAGGAGTTCAACGACGGGCGGTCGAAGACCTTGTTCTGCATCGCCGCGTCGGTGATGGGCGCCGAAGAGCTGGACCAAGTGATCCGCACCGTTCATGGGCACAGTGAAGGTCTGAGTAAACAGGAAAAAGCGCTGCTAATGCGCAGCCAACTCATGGAGATCGCCAAAGACCGGGGGTACTGCCTGCGCCTGCGCCAGTAGCGGCCCCGGTCTTTGTGATTGCACTGTGACGCCAACGGAGCCCATGCCCATGAAGCCCCGTTGCCTGCGATGCGCTTGGAGATAGGTGCAGGCGGTGACA
>SLOZ01000094.1 GCA_007132255.1 Limnochordia bacterium
AGTCCTCTGGGGATGTAGCGGCGGAATGTCGCAGCGCCTTGGCTGTCGCTTCCCGAATCCGCCAAGCATCATCGGTGGCGCCTCGGCGGACGTACTCCATGGCCGCAGCACTGCCAATGGCTCCTAGAGTTTCAACAACCGCTGCCCGCAGGACTACATCGTCGGTCTCATGCACCCGCAGCAGCGTTGGCACGAAGGGCTCGGCAGCGGGCCCGATCTGCCCTAAGAGCCGTACAGCCACTGGCACCATGGTCTCCTGCTGCAGCCAGCGCTCGGCCTGAGCAAAGACGTCATCGCCGTACGGTACAGTGACAGCCAGCAGAGGCGTCACCACGATACGGGTATCGCTCCATGTTTCCAAGGCAGCCAACAAAGGCTGCAGGGTGCTGGCCTGCGGCGTGGGAGCTGCAGCCAAACCACGGGCAGCTGCGGCCACCACGTGGGAATCATCATCCTGTAGTGCCCGTACAAACCGTTCCTGTACAGCGGTTTCGTGCGGTGCCACAGCGATCAGTGTATCCAAGCTCAGACGCCGCAGCAGCTCATTGCTGGACCGGCTACTGCTGAGCAGCTCTGGAACGGCTAAAGCTGCTTGCGGCCCCATAAACGATAGCGTACGCGCCGCCCCAAACTGCTCGACCTCAGACCCGGTGCGCAGCCGGGGAATGAGAATTTCCAAAGCCGCTTCGCCCTGGCGGGCCAGGAGCAGCTGTGCCTTGTCACCATAATCCCAGCCACTTAACGTAGTCAAAGTCGCCAAGTGCGGCAGAGATTGCGGCGGCACGGCATTGAGGCGGGCTTCCAAAGCACGAACGATGTTTGACGCCGCTCGGCTGCTCTGCTGCATATCAACAGCGCCGAACGCCAGTAACGCCGCGATTACAGCCTCATCACGGCTGTCCACTGCCAGAAGGGCGTCTACAGCCTCGCGACGAACCCGATCCGTGCCATGCTCCAACAGGGACAGCAGTGCCGGCACAGCCTGAACCGCTCCCGGTCCGATCTCAGTGATGGCATTCAGGGCTGCTCGCACCAGATCATCGTCTTCAAGCTTCAAGTAAGGAATGGCGGCAGCAGCACCGAACGCTCCCCGCTCAGCCAAACCTTCGAGCATATTCAACTGCGCCCAGGAATTAGCTGCATAATCAGCATCGATCTGGGCTAAGCGTTCCTCCAAAGGCAGCGGCGGTGGCGGCAACAGCAGCTCCGCCGCGAGTTCGAGGTCCCCACCACCCGTCTCCGGGACGGCAGCTTCTGCACTGGCGCCTTCAGCCGCTGGGGCAGAAGCGTCAGGTTCCTGTTCAGCGCTGGCCCTGGCAGTCTCCCGCGCCGAGGCAGCAGTCGTCTCTTCCTCATCCCTTACACTGCGGGCATCGCCCGCCTCTGCTTCTGTACTACTTTCTCGGGTTCGGAGGCTGGCCGTTTCTTCGGCATCCTCATCCACTGCTGTACCGCGGCGAGCGGTGTCGATCGCGAGTTCAGCGTCGTCCTCCACGGGCGCCCGGCTGCCAGAGTCTGCTGCCGTTGGCGTCCGTTCGACTGCGCCAGATCGCACCACGAAGGGATAGCGGCTCTGTACCGTGTATCCACCGTCGGGCCAGTTAAAGAACACACGGACTTCGTACTCACCGGGTTCTAGACCTAAAAACACCTTGGTACCTGAACTTGCCGCATCGGTATAGCTCCACTGGGCATAGTTGCTGTCAGCATAGGATGCAGGCACTACGGTGATCCAGTCCTGCCGATTGCCAGGCAGTCCAGCATAGTGCACCACAATCTCTTCCCGCTGGCCATACTCGACATTTTCTGTCCAGGCGTAAAGCCCCGGATAAGGCGTGCTTTCTGCACCATGGTATGAAGAATCCGAAGCTGGAGCCGGACTGGGCGAAACCGTCGACTCTGGCTGGGGCGCGGCCGTAACCTGCGCTGGTTCCTTGTCCTCGCCAGGAAACTGCGCATAACCCGAGCCCTGCAGCGAAACTCGCAGGGTTCCAGAACCAGTGCTAACCTCTAAGATTGCCTCCTGCATCCCCACTCCAGCGGGCACGAACTCAACCACGTACACGACCTGGTCTCGTCCGGCGATCTGGTTGGGCAGCGAGCCCACCAATCTGAAACTGGCAGCGTTTTGGCCCAGGATTTGGGCTTGTTGAATATTAACCGCGTCTGGGCCAGCGTTGATCACCGCCACGTGCATGACCGCGGGATCCGCGTTTTGGCGCACCGGTGCGAACTCGCAGCGCTGCGGATTGGTCCAAACGCCGCTGGTCGCTGTACTGGCCGCGACGAAATACGGTCCGTAACCCGCACTGCGGGTAAGACGCACCGTATACACACCGGCATCTACAGTGTCTATGGCTGCCAGCCGCGTCGAGCTGGTACCACCGGTATCCGACTGCACAACGGAGGAGCCTGCCTCGTTATAGAGCCGCAGCTGCGCTGCCAACGGTGCCTGAGCAACCAGCGAAATCTGCAGCGGCCCCGTGCCAACAGGGTCTAAACGATACCATGATTCGCCTTCGGTCTGACTACCTGTAACAAAACCCAGCAGGCCAGCTTGGACAGCCCCAATTGTTAGGGGACGAGCCTCGGTCACGGTTAGGGCCGGCACCACATCCACTGCATCCACCACAGCACTGAACGTGGGGACTACTTGGTAACCACCGTACCCTGTGCTGCGTGTGATCCTAAGAAAATATGTGTCCGGCCGCAGATCAGAGCGCGTCACAGTGCGCTCTGAAGCTGTGCCGCCGGTGTCTGAGTGGATGATCGAAGAGCCATTGGGTCCGTACAATCGAGCTTGGATGCTTAAGGTCGCTTGCGCTTGCACACCGATAACCAATGCACCCGAAGCAGGCAGTGTTACAGCATACCAGTCTTCACCGTCGGTGCGGCTGCCATCAAAGTAGCCCAGCATACCGGTACGCACCTCGTTTAGCAACAATGGTACCGCTTGCTCCACCGTGTCATTGGGTTCCATATCACCGGCTAGTGGCTGGGGTATGAACTGTGGCTCGATAGTGTAGCCGCCGTAGCCACCGCTGCGAGTGAGCCGCAGATAATACGTCTGCGGCTGGAGATCCGGTCGTTCCACCAAGCGCTCCGAACTGGTACCACCTGTATCGGAGTCCATGATCGACGAAGCGTTGGGGGCATAGAGACGAGCTTGGAAGGCCAAGGTAGCTTCCGCACTCACCGTAAAGGCTATCCGGCCTGGTTCCGGAATCTCGAAGGAAAACCAGTCTTCACTGTCAGTGCGGCTGCCATCAAAGTAGCCCAAAAGGCCTGTACTGGCCCTATCAATCATCAGCGGTTGGGCTTGGTCGGCACCATCGTTGGGTTCCGAGTCCTCAGCCATGTTCTGAGGAAGAAACTGCGGTCGGATTACGTAACCACCGTGGCCAGCACTGCGCGTAACCCGTAGGTAGTAGGTTTGCGGCTGCAGATCTGGTCGTTCCACTCGGCGCCGGGAACTGCTGCCGCCCGTGTCGGAGTGCATAATACTAGATCCATTGGGAGCATACAAGCGAGTTTGGATGTTCAAAGACGGTTCTGCATCCACGTCAAAGATTACGTGACCGGGTCCCACAGTGGTGAAGCGGTACCAATCTTCACCGTCGGTCTGGCCAGCCATGAAGAACCCCAGCATGCCTTGGGTGTCGCTTCCAAGGTCCAAGGGCATGGCATCTTCGACACGGTTGTTGGGCTTGGGATCTTCTCGGTAGGGCGACGGAGTATGGACGGCCCGGACCGAATAGCTCCCGTTCCCGGAAGCACGACTGACACGGACATAATAGGTGCCGGTGTGCAGATCGGGTCGCTCAACGGTACGGACTTGGCTGGCTCCGCCAGTATCTGAGTGGAGAATGGACTGCTGATGGTAAAGGCGCAGCTGAATATGTAAATCCGCAGAAGCTTCCGCACGAACCACCAGAGCACCGGGATATCCGGTATCCACCTGGTACCAGTCCTCCGTATCGCTAGCCGACAGCTGGCCGGTCAGCCAGGTGCCGTCGGGGAGCGGTGGATACGGCCTGGCCTCCACGGAACCCGCTTGCATGGTAACGATACCGATTACTGCCATAACGAAGAACAGCGCAAAACGCAACACAGTTGGTTGGGGGCTTGCCGTTTCCATAGAACCACACTCCTTAATGTAGGGATCGCCGATACCATCGAAAAAAACCTATCTATTGTTTATTGTAGCAAATAGACGCTCTATCGGCGCGAGTTTTGCCTGTTTTGTCAAACATCTATTATTGGACAGCGATGTGACACACCACGAGTGGAACAGAGTCCACCGGTGGACGCGCCGAGAGCAGTCCGCCATGACGGCGAACTGCTCTCTTCATTTTCGTTTCTTCACTCCACCCGCAATCCGTTGACCACATGCTGAACGCCGCGTGTTTCCGAAACCAGCTTTTCCGCTTCGATGATGTCTTCGTGATTCGGAACGGTACCGGCCAGGTAAGCAGTGCCTAATGTATCGACCTTGGCCTGAACATCGCCACCACGAGAACCGAAGTGATCGTTGATCCGACGTTCCAGATCCTCGTTGGTCTCCTTCAAAGCGGTGGCGGTCAAATGCCACACTTGATGATGCGGCGGCAGTGTCTGATGGTAGACCGTACCGGCTGGCATTTTGTGTGCATCCGCAGTTTCAAGCTCTCGCTCCAGATCGCGCTGCTCAGCCACGGTTATGTCATCGGTCACATCCTGCTCGAATACATCCTCTGCCAACTCCAGGATCTGGTTCTTCAACTGCCAGTTGTCCACGTCACCAAAGATGGTGATCTGCTCACCGTCTACCTCTGTCTTAACTGCCAGCGCTTGTTTCACCAGACCGCGGGCAATCAAGCGAGCGTTTAAACGAGCACCTGCCACTGCTGACGACAGTCGGTCATCCACATTGCTATCATCATTGGCCGCACCTTCATGGCCTTCACCATCTACCTGCAGCCGATTCACAATCCAAGCCACACCGGCAATGGGCCAGATGACATCCTCCAAGGTCTTCTTAAACAGCGAGGACTGAATCTCACCGTCAAGAACCACCACACCCGCGGGCTCCAGCCGGACCTCCACTTTGTCCATGGCTATCCGCAGCTTGTTGGCAATCTCATTGTTGATCCGATACAGCAGTTCTTCTTGTTCTTCCTCCGTTAACGGCTGCGGTCCAGCGAAGGGATGCTTAGTGATCGGCGCCTCGGCACCAACGGTCAGTTGATTGTCCACTCCGCTCACACCTTCAATGGATTGGACCAGCGTATCCGCATGCGTCCTTTGTGCGTAATTGTCCACATTCCCGGAAAGAACTACATACCCGTCGCTGCACTGCACCCCAATGTCGACCGTGCTGACCAGATGATCCATACCTAGTTTCGTGTTGACTTTCAATCCTAGAAGTGTGTCATTCATCGTAATTGCCCTCCTTGCAGGCCCGCTGACTAAATTTCACAAGTCTCAACTGAACTGCCTTGTTCACAAAATCGTGTTTTCAGTGAAAAGAAGCCTTTCCCTTTCAGTATACCACGGTGGAATTTGCTGTCAAATTGCTGGCTTTTGAGGGTCTGGCAACCTGTGTAGGCTCGTTACCATGGTTGAGCTTGTCTTGCCTCCCGCAGCAGACACTTGCGGCTGGTACCTGCCTGCCCTGGCGTTTCTAATCGTACGTTCAACCAGAGGAGCGTCCTTAGATTTCTCGGCGGATTCGCTGCCCTTCACGAAAACCACCCCCGCCTGTCTTTGCAGACACGACGGGGGTGGTTTATACATGTGGCAGAGACTATAAGTTTTTCAAGCTACAAACCGGCAGCTTGTCAACTCCCGTTCGTTCCTTAAGGCAAAAGCGTCTAGAGCAGTTGCGGATCGTTCTCCCAATGATAAAGGCTAGCTGGATCGTCAGCGTTGGTATCGCGACCCGTGGGTGGCAATTCTTTAGCCGTCATAGGACTGGCCGGCTCCGTCGGTGTGTTCAGATCGGAATTGCGAGCATTGTCTTTCCGCCAAGTGGCGTCGCTATCCGATTCCATGGGAGTGAGATCGATGTCTTCTAGGGAAATGCCCATA
>SLOZ01000380.1 GCA_007132255.1 Limnochordia bacterium
CACCACGACCTAGTTCCCGTTGAACCGCGGCCCGAGTCTGTACTTGGCTCCCGGGACATTCTCCGGTAATCTCTACCGTCTGTGTCTGGGTTTGAGTCTGCACAGGCTCTTGGCTCTGTGCCCCTTGTTGTGCTAATGCCCCTCCCACTGCCAAGGCCACCAGCAGTACTCCCACAGTAACTCCACCAACAATTTGCTTTTTCATTGTCAATCCCTCCTTGGTTCTAAGCATACCAAGGAAGTCTGAAGATACTTTGAGGATGTTTGAAAGATCTTCGGAAGATACGGTAACTGTCAGCGTGATGCTGGAATTTCCATCTGTTGGCGAATTCTATGCATCACATCGGGTATATCTTTTGGTGACACACCAGCCACAACATCATCTCCCACAATCACCATGGGACCGCTGGCACACTGTTGACAGCAAAAGGCTCCGCGCAGTCGAACATTATCTGTTAAGCCGGCTTGGGAGACCTGGTCGGTTAGAGCCTTGAGAACCTGCATGGACCCCTTGAGATAGCAGGAGGTGCCCACACAGACCTGGACGTCAACCGGTGCTTGGGGAGCGTAACCCATCTCCATGGCCGTACCTGAAATTCGCCGCCGCGATCCATAATGAGTGTGTAAGAGCGCATGAGCCTTATCGCTTCCAGGCTTTTCGAGCCAACGCTGGTACACATCCTTAACCATGGGATTCTGCGCTGATTGGTGCAGCTGCAGGCCCTTATCCTCGCGATACAAGGCGCTGGTTCGTTTTTCCACGGACTGGGCTCGTTGTTGGACGATGGGCTGGCCGGCGCCGCCAACACAACCGCCAGGGCATGCCATGACTTCTAGAACATCCACACGTTCCTCACCGTTCTTGATCTTCTCTAACAGATCTTTAGCCTGCGCTAGACCATGGGCCACGGCTAACCGCAGTGTCGTATCGCCCAGTTGCACATCGGTGATCCGCTGGCCCTCGGTGCTGCGAACCACTGCAAGATCCTGTGCCTGGGGTGGCTTTCCAGTTAGTTCCACAAATGCATGTCGCAGCACGGCTTCACTAACACCGCCGCTGACACCGAAGATGACGCCGGCTCCTGTGACGAAGCCAAAGGGCATATCCATTGATGACGGCTCCAAATGGGCGAAATCCATACCATCCTCGCGAATCATCTTGGCCAATTCCTGTGTGGTGAGGACCAGATCCACATCGGGACGACCCCCTGGTTGGAACTCTTCGCGCTGAGCCTCGAACTTCTTGGCCGTGCACGGCATGATACTGATGACGAACATGTCGTCCGGCGACATCTCCAAATCTTGGCTGAAACGGTACTTAGCCAGCGAGCCGAACATCTGCTGTGGTGATCGGCAACTGCTCAGATTAGGCAGAAATTCTGGATAATACTGCTCAACAAATTTGACCCATGCTGGACAGCACGATGTGAAGTGGGGCAGTGGGCCATCGTTTTGCAGCCGGTTTACCAGTTCATGCGTTTCTTCCAAAACGGTCAAGTCCGCTGTGAAGCTGGTATCGAAGACATAATCCGCGCCCATCAGGCGCAGAGCGGCGGCAATCTGACCCAACGTCGATTGTCCGGCGGGCATTTGAAACTCTTCTCCCATGGCCACACGAATGGCCGGGGCAATTTGTACCACAACAGTGGTTTTCGGATCATGAATGGCGCGCCATGCTTGCTCAGTCTGGGCCTTAACGGTCAACGCCCCAGTAGGGCAGATAGCAGCACACTGGCCGCAGTTGACGCATTCTACATCGCCGAGCTGCTTGTTGAAGGCCGGACTTACGGTGATCTTTGAGCCGCGATGGGTGAAGTCCAGGACTCCAATACCTTGAACTTCTTCACACATGCGAACACAATCGCCGCAGAGAATACATTTGTTGGGATCGCGGACAATGGACGGACTAGAGTGATCCAGGGGTGTCCGTTTATCCCGCTGACCAAAACGAATTTCTTGAATGCCAAAACGCTGAGCCAGTTCCTGCAGTTTACAGCTGCCGCTGCGGCTGCAGGCCGTGCACTCGCGGTCATGATTGGCAAGGAGAAGTTCTAACGAAATCTTACGCATATGGCGCAGCTCCGGTGTATTGGTCTTAATGACCATACCCGGTTCGGGCGGAGTATGACACGAAGCCAGGGCACCGCGCCCATTCACATCCACCATGCACATGCGACAGGCGCCATAGACACTGAGTTCCGAATGATAACAGAACGTGGGTAGATCGATTCCCGCTTTGCGAATGACCTCCAGAAGATTGGTTTCTTGTTCGTACTGGACCTGCTGCCCGTTAATTGTCATAGTATTCATCTAGGCAACCTCCTCGACGGCGTCAAAGTTACAGACGTCTTTGCAGGCGCCGCATTTGATGCACGAATCTTGGTCAATGGTGTACGGTTGGCGAATGGTACCGCTAATCGCATCCACCGGACAGGCTTTGGCACAGCGACTGCAGCCTTTGCAGGCTTGCTCGTCAATAAGATAGCGGCGTAGGCCTTTGCAGACTCCAGCTGGACAGCGTTTGTCTACGACGTGGCTCAAATACTCCTTGCGGAAAAGCTCCATGGTACTTAATACCGGGTTCGGAGCCGTCTTACCTAAGCCGCAGAGGGAACCGATTCGGACAGCCGCGCCAATTTCCTGTAAATGGTCGAGATCTTCGATGGATCCACGACCTTCCACGATTTTCTGGAGAATCTCCAGCATGCGGCGAGTGCCTTCACGGCACGGTACACATTTTCCGCAGGACTCCATTTGGGTGAAGTTCATGAAGAACCGCGCGACTTCCACAATGCAGGTATTGGCATCCATGACCACAAGACCGCCCGAACCCACCATGGCGCCCACCGATTGCAGCGAGTCAAAATCCACTGGTAAATCCAGATGCGCTTCTGTTAGGCAGCCGCCGGAGGGTCCACCGATTTGGACCGCCTTAAACGGCTGGCCGCCGCGGATACCGCCCCCGATGTCGAATACCAATTGGCGCAGGGAAGTGCCCATGGGCACTTCCACAAGGCCCGTGTTCTCTACATCCCCGGACAGAGCAAACGTCTTGGTGCCAGGGCTTGCATCCGTGCCCAGGCTGCGGAACCACTGGTGACCATAATGGAGAATATCTGGGATGTTAGCTAAGGTTTCCACATTGTTGATCACTGTCGGCTTACCGAACAAACCACTCACCGCAGGAAAAGGCGGTTTTGGTTTCGGCATGCCCCGGCGGCCTTCGATGGATGAGATCAAAGCACTTTCTTCACCGCAGACGAAGGCTCCTGCGCCCTCTTTAATGCGCAGGTTGAAGGAAAAACCACTTCCTAAGATATTTTTCCCCAGGAGACCCAAAGCTTCGGCTTCGGCTATAGCCGCTTCCAATCGGTCGATGGCCAAGGGATACTCGGCCCTGACATAAATGTAGCCAACACTGGCCCCAATGGCAAAGCCTGCAATCATCATTCCTTCTAACAGACGGTGTGGGTCGCCCTCCATAACACTGCGGTCCATGAAGGCTCCGGGATCGCCCTCATCGGCATTGCAGATGATGTACTTCTGATCGGCGCTCACACCAGCAGCGATACTCCATTTGCGTCCAGCAGGGAAGCCGCCGCCGCCGCGACCGCGGAGATTCGACTGCAGTACTTCCGCAATGGCCGCTTCCGGCCCCATCTGCAGGGCTTTGATCAGACCTTGGTAGCCGCCCGTAGCCAAATACTCATTGACTTCATCTGGAGCTATGTAGCCACAATTTCGCAATGTAATTTTCTCTTGGAGTTTGTAGAAGGGAACATCGGATTCCTTGGTGATGCTTTTCTTGGTTGTAGGGTTGCGGTACAGCAGCCGTTCGACGATGGTATGGTTAACAAGGCCGTCTACGATGTCGACCGCATCATCCGGTGTCACATGGGTGTAAAGGACGCTACCTGGCTGCACGCGCACAAGCGGTCCTTTCTCGCAGAATCCTTGACATCCGGTACCCACAGCGACCGAGCCGCCGCAGCCATCGTCAGTATATACACTTTCAATCATTGTCCGGAGGTTGCGTTCATCCAGTTCCGCTTCGAGGGCGGCGGCCACTTGGAGAGCGCCGCTGGCTGTGCAACCACCGCCGGAACAGATCTCGAGGCGCATCTTGTGTGCTTTGCGCTGTTTCTCACAACGGCTAATCAAACTCTGAAGCTGTTCGACAGATTGCATCATGATACTTCGTCACCTCGCTTATCTAAAGTGTCGATGATAACCACAATGGCATCAGGTGTCATCTTGCCATAGACTTCCCCATTTATCGTCACCACGGGTGCCGCAGCGCAAGCGCCGACGCAGGAAACGCTCTCCACGGTAAACAGTCCATCATCAGTTGTGGCTTTGCCATCGATAAGCCGGACCTTTTTACAGATGGCTTCGTATACAGGCATGGAGCCGCGGACATGGCAGGCAGTGCCGTCACATACTTGGATAACATACTTGCCTTTTGGCTCTAAGGAAAATTGCGCGTAAAATGTTGCTACACCATAGACTGTGGCTGGGGATACATTTAGCGCCGTCGCGACATAGGTCAGAAGATCCTCGGGAAGATAGCGATACTCGTCTTGAATTTCCTGCAGCATCGGTATGAGTGTGGAGGGCTGTTGTCCCAGACGCTGCATGACGGTATCTAACCGCTGGAGAATGCCCAAATGGCGCTGTGGTTCTGTCTGTAACATGGGTCTCATCCTTTCTGATGGAACAATATTGATACAAAAGTAACGAAAAAGCAAAAAAACAGCAAAAAAAGTGAACGCGAGGAAGGGCCGATTAGGCTCGCAATCGAGAGTCACATTAAGCAGGTGTTTTGCGAGGCCGTTTTCAGCTGCAAAAGTCAGAAAATGACCAGAACGAAGATTTAATTAAAATAATCACATAGTCCATAATCATTATCTCCGAAATGCCGAAGTTTTTCAAGGGCTAATCAAACTTTATTTTGGCATCGTTCGCAGTGCCAGCTCAAAGGGGCGAAAAAAAACACCCCTCGGCACGTTGGCGCCGTGGGGTGGAAGGGTGACTGTGATTACTGTAACGCGAGACGGTAGATGGCAAGAACGTCATCACGCTTGAGTTGGACAAAATTACCTGTGCTGTCGCATTTGTCAGCCATCTCCTGCAGACGCGAATCGTCAATCTCAGCATCGGCTAGGGTTACTGGCAATCCGATGGAATGGAAGAACTGCTTAAGGCGTTCAATGCCTGTTAATGCTGTGCGTTCGGGATTGGCGAAATCGTATTCGACGTTCCAAACGCGGACAGCAAACTGCGCGAACCGCTCTACGTCATGGGTATACACGTGCTGCATCCAAGCCGGGAAAACCACGGCTAATCCAGCCCCGTGGGCGATATCATAGATGGCACTGAGTTCATGTTCGATTTGGTGAGACGCCCAATCCCCGACACGGCCGGTGCTGAGCAGGTCGTTATGGGCAATGGTGGAAGCCCACATGATCTCGGCTCTTGCGGAATAGTCTTCAGGATTTTCTAAGGCGATAGGAACTTGCTTGATAATGGTGCGCAGGAGAGCTTCACACATCTTGTCAGTGAAATCAACGTCCTTCGTGTTGGTGAAGTATCGTTCCATCACGTGTGCCATGATGTCAGCTGCACCACAGGCCGTTTGGTACGGTGGGAGAGTCATGGTGAGTTCGGGGTTCATAATGGCAAACTTCGGGCGCATGTGTTCGCTGCCCAAACCCACTTTGCGCCAACCGTCTTCGTTCGTTATAACCGAGCTAGAGCTAGCTTCGCTGCCTGCGGCGGGAATTGTCAAAATGACACCGAGCGGCAGCATTTCGGTGACTTTTTGTTTGCCGGAGTAGAAATCCCAAACATCACCGTCATAGTTGAGACCGATAGCAATGGCCTTGGCGGAATCGATGACGCTGCCCCCGCCTACGGCCAGAATGAAGTCAACGCCTTCACTGCGGCAGAGTTCAATGCCTTCATGTACCAAACTCAGGCGTGGATTCGGCTGAACGCCGCCTAACTCAACGAACTCAATCCCTGCCTTCTGCAGCGACTGCTCGACGGTGG
>SLOZ01000515.1 GCA_007132255.1 Limnochordia bacterium
TGACGCAGCTCTACCCTCGTATCTTTAGCACACCCCGAAGCGGACGTACGGTTTTGGCCTGCTGCGTCGGCAATGAGCTCCATGAGATGGGTATTCGTATGGTGTGTGACATGTTCGAAGTCCACGGATGGGACAGTATTTATCTGGGTGCAGCGCTTCCCGAAGACGCAATTCTTCGAAGTATTGAAGAGCATTCACCAGATTTGGTGGCACTGTCGGTAACAATGCCTCACCATCTACCGCACAGTCATGCCATCCTGCAGCGGATTCGGGAGCATCCACAGACCAGCGGGATTAAGGTAGCTTTGGGAGGACAGGCTTTTCGGATGGGCCCCTATTTGCCCCGGGCTTGGGGAGCAGATTACACAAGCCAAAATGCAGAGCGGTTGGTTCAGTGGGCAAATGCCCAGGTGTATTCATAGGCCCCGTTCGCAATTGGGGAAGGACGGCAAAGGGTCGGGAGGTAGCTGCGGTGCATTTTCTAGTGCGCGTAGACACGCAAGGCAATGTCCAGCGGGTCGTTTGGTGTGACATTGGACTACCACACGGTTGTGCAGAATCACCGCTTGAGGTGGCGGCTGGCAGGCAAACGTTCGCCCTTCAGGAGGGCGATTCGCTGCTTGAGCTGTTTCACGAGCAGGCTCGGCCTGCTATTGTCAGCATGCTGCGCAGGGCTTTGGCCAACGATAAAGCTGCTTCCACGCTGGCCATTCAGCCGCGGCCATCTGGAGACCATGCCAGTTCGCAGGTCTTTTCGCTGCACGCGTTTCCGATGCTGGGTGAGGTTATGGTCATGGGGATCTGTGATGATCCGGGCGCTTTGGACCAGTATACGGCGGCGTACAACCAATTGGTTAATGCCATGCGTCGCGAATTCAAGGATGTGGTGCGCCACAAGGAGGAGTCTGTGCAGGAGAGCTTTGACCAAATCCAGGGGTTGAACAATCAGCTGGTGAACATGCGCCGCAAGTTGGAAAAGGCCAACTATCAGCTGGAAGCAGCGAACCAAGGCTTGCAGGCTGACTTGAAGAAGGATAAATTGACCGGTCTGCTTGGGCAGTACCAGTTCTGGGGCGAGATGGAGCAAATTCTGCGCAGTGACCCAGAACAAACTGCGGTTTTTGTCTTCTTGGATCTCGATGATTTCAAACACATCAATGACCACTTTGGGCATCTGTCCGGAGATGCTGTCTTGGTGGAGTTTGCTCGCCGTTTGGCTTCAGGACCATGGGGCCCCGCTTTGGCTATACGCATTGCCGGCGATGAGTTTGGGTTATTTTTGCACCATGTTCCCACGGTTAATCAGGAGTACAGGGACAAGCTCGAACAGCAGCTGCAAAAGCATGTTCTAGAACCACCCATAGCGTTGGAAGCCGTAGATATGCGGTTGTCTATGAGTATTGGAGCTGCAGTGTACAGTCGTGATGCGCAGAATGTCAACGATCTCATTCGTTTTGCAGACTATGCCATGTACCAGGGAAAGACCACTGGCAAGAACCAGATGATCTGGTTCGATCAGCAGCAATACCAGAGCGAGCAGCAACCCCGCCAGCAGGTGGCCGCCCTGCAGCAAGTTCTGGAGCAGCGGGACTTCTACCATGGCTTTCAACCCGTTGTCTCGGCCGCGGACGGCCAGATCCACGGCTTTGGCAGTTTCTTGCGCTCTAACCACCCCCTGCTGACAGACCCGCGTATCCTGCTGCATACCGCCTTGGAGATGGGCCAGGACTATTTGGTCGAGAAGATTAGCATCGAAATCCTCTTGGAACAGCAGGATGGTCTGCACGAACAATTGCGGGAACGGAAATTATTCGTCTCCCAAGGGCCGTATCCCGGATTTCAAACAAAAGCTCTCCAGGATCTGTCCCAAATCGTTCAGGGCTCGGAACTGGTCGTTGAAGTACCCGTTGGTGAGAGTACGCCCTGTTCGGAGTATGCAGATTTTTTCCAAACTCTGCGGAGTTTGGGATGCCAAGTGGCCTTGAAGCATTTTGTCGCCGGTCGAGGCGATGATCTCAAGCTGCTCGCTCTCGAGCCAGATTACGTCAAGATTTCTCTGAAGGATCTTCCTGCCAATGGCGCCACTGCTCATGCTCGCTGTCTGCAGAACATTGTCCGTTATGCCAAGCTCCAGGGCACAAAGGTGATTGTGGAGGCTATTGAGACCGAGGGGCACCTCCGCCAGGCGCTTGCTCTGGGACCCGATTACCTACAGGGCTACTACATCGGGCATCCCGGTCCTTGTGTAGAGACAGTGGCACCGAGCATTGTTGAGCTGCTGCAGGCCCTTTCCTCCAAGACGGGTGAGGACGCTTCATGACGGGACTGGTTGTGACACGAACAGGCGCCGCGTTGGCTCTCGTAACTTTGAGTTTTTTTGCCTTGCGAGGAACATTGAATCTATTGAACGCGGTTGCCGTGCCGTTGATCCTCTATACAGCGCTCTACCCACTAATGGGTAGGCACATAGTCTTGGCAGGCGGCGGTTTCTTGCTTTGGACACTGTTGTTTTTTCGTGTCCAATTGGTGTTTGCCTTGGTTTATCTAGGCTTGTTTACAGCCCTAGTCATAAGTCGTCACTGGGCGCTGTTGCCACGGGGTGCTCTGCTTTGGGTGCTTGCTTTCACAGGGTTTTTGACCGCAATCTATGCGACCCAATGGCTGTGGGGCATTCCGTTGGTTTCCATTACACGCGCATTGGCTGGGGGTACCCAGGCGGGACTCGTGGGTCTTATAGGACTGCAGAGTTTGCTGCCGGCTGTTGTTCTGCCGCTCCTGGCGGAGTTCTTTGATCGACGATTGCAGCATCTGTCCCGAACATAACTGCGATCCCCGTTTTGATGCACCCAGTGTTGGGCAGGGGTGTTTTTGCGCGTGGTTCGGTGGAGGATGCTCGGGAAAGAAGGGACCCACCACTGCTGTCGAGAATAGTATCAGCTAATACGATGGTTCTGTGTATGCAGATCGGCGCAGACGATTGGAAAGCGAGGTGTTGTGATTTGGATACATTTCAGCTGCGGGATGTTCGTGTCATAGGTTTGAACCAATACGCAGCGGACCAGGACTTGACGATCGTGATTGAAAACGGAATTGTAACGTATGTTGGACCCGAACCCAACGCTGAAATCAGCCCCGTCATTGACGGCCGGGGCAGTTACGTTTCTCTGGGTTGGATCGACCTGCATGGGCATTTCTACTACGGTGCCACGGATATCGGAGTCCGGCCGGATACGGTCGGGTTTAACACCGGTGTTCACCACCTGGTGGATGCGGGATCGGCTGGCGAAGCAAACTTCGCCGGTTTGGAAGCGTTTGTGATAGGTTCGAGTGAAGTCAATGTCTTAGCGTACATCAATATTGGGCCCATCGGTGTTACTGCCGCTAACCGGATCAGTGAGTATGCTGTTTTGGAGGCTGTGGAGTTGGAGCGGCTGTACCCAATTGTGGAACAGTATAGACGTTCCATCCGTGGTATCAAAGCGCGCGTCAGCGGTATCATCGTGGGAGAACGAGGGATGGAAGTGCTGCAGTTGGGTCAGGAAGCGTCCCGCGTGACGCAGCTGCCGCTCGTTGTCCATGTGGGCGAAGGGCCTCCGGATCTTGCGGAGCTGTTTGCTGCCATGGAACCCGGAAGCATGGCTACGCACTGCTATCATGGCAAACCGGGCAATTCTGTGCTGGATCGTCGAATTCGTGATGCTATGCGAGCGGCTGCCGCCCGGGGTGTTTTGTTGGACGTGGGTCACGGTGAGGCCAGTTTCAGCTATGCTGCTGCCGAGCTTTGTATTGCTGAAGGTCTGCTGCCGTTTTCCATTAGCACCGACGTCCACGCTCGTAATGTCAATGGCCCCGTGTGGGATCTGCCGACGACCATGGCGAAACTCTTAGCTGTGGGTCTGTCGTTGGATGACGTGATTCGCTGCGTGACGGTCCAACCTTCCAGTTTTTTACAGATACCTGGTTACAGGGAGAAATTGGAAGGAACACGGGCTCAGCTGACGTTGTTTTCTCTCGATCATGTCGATGTCGAGATGCCTGACAGCCGAGGTGATGTACGGCGGCTGCAGCAGGCGATTGTTCCCCGAGCGGTGGTTGTGGATGGTTGTTACCGCCGCCTTGAGCCGAAGGAACTTGCCAGTCCGCTATTCCAAGCCTCTAAAACCTAATCATCGTTCCTGTTACGCTAAGGGGTTCTGAATACCGACACCTAGAGCGGCGCCGTGAATCGATCAGCTCAATTTGATCAAACCAGAATCATATTCGGAGAATGGAGGATGCAGAATGAAAGAGGTCATTGGTGGAAAGGTGGCAGTGCCACTGTCACCGGCAATCAAAACAGAAGAGTTCGTGTTTGTTTCGGGTCAAGTTTCCACAAAACCGGATGGCTCCATTGAGGGTGGGATCGAAGAACAAACCGCCGCTTGTCTGGATAAGGTTAAGCAGTTGCTCGAAGAAGCCGGCACGACCATGGATAACGTTGTGAAGACGTTGGTCTTCATCACTGATGTGAAGGACTTTCAGGCCATGAATGCAGTTTATGCCCAGTACTTTCCGCAGGAGCCACCAGCTCGTTCGTGCGTACGAGCCGATCTGATGATTGACGCCAAGGTGGAGATTGAAGCCATCGCTCTGCGCAAATAGGCTGCATCCGAGATCCTATGAGCATTCCCAAGATTAGCTTTGCAGAAGTTCGCGGTTCAGCACTCTGGTTTAGGCGTTTCTCTGTTCGTTGTGGCAGAGGTTGTGGCACACAACGGCTGCCGGCAGCGCTGAAACGAAAAAAGGATGTGGATACGGATTATGTTTGAGTCGAGAACGGCAAAAGGGATCCCAACAGCCGTATTACCAGGCAGCACCGACAAAGCGCAGGCACTTCCCACACCAGCTGTGGTTGTCCACTGGCCCACGGTGGAGAACAATGTGCAGTACATGGCCCAACGGGCGACCCAATTTGGGGTCCAATTGCGGCCGCATATCAAGACGCATAAGAATCTCGAAGTTGCTGAACTGCAGATGAACACTGGGGCCGCAGGTCTCACGTGCGCTAAGGTTTCTGAAGCCGAAGTGTTCGTTGACGCTGGCTTCGAAGATATCTTCTTGGCCTATCCTGTGGTGGGCGAGCACCAAATTGCCCAGGTGATGGCCATGGCTAAGCGCTGCCGTATGTCGGTGGCCTTTGACAGCATAGAAGGTGCCACCCGCCTGCAGGCGGGCGCGGCGGAGGAACAGCTGGAGTTGGACGTGATGTTGATCGTCGATACCGGCGGCGGCCGCGACGGTGTGGCCACCGCCGAGGAGGCCGAGGAGTTGGCCTTGGCAGTGCAAGGGATGAAGAACCTCCGTCTGGCTGGCCTTATGACCCACGAAGGTCACGCCTACAAGACCGGCAGTGAAGCGGGCGTTCGGCAGACTGCTCGCACCATCGGTGGTGTCATTGTTCAGGTGGCGGAGCATCTGAGGAGTTTGGGCATCACTGTCGAACGGGTCAGCTCAGGAGCTACACCCACATGTTGGTTGGAAGAGCCAGTGCCCGGCATCAATGAATGGCGTCCTGGCACCTACGTGTATAACGATATTCAGGAATGGAGCCTCGGGATACCCGAGGATCACTGTGCCGTCACGGTGGAGGCCACGATCGTCAGTCATCCCCAGAGCCAGCGTTACATCATGGACGCAGGAGCGAAGACGTTATCCCAGGCACAGCACCCTGTGTACGGCTATGGTCTGATCATCGGGCACGAGAAAGCCCGCATTGTGGGCTTGACCGAAGAGCACGGTACCATCGAAGCTCCTCCAGACACTCTCGCCATTGGTCAACGCATAAGCATTGTTCCGATCCACGTGTGCACCACCGTGAACATGCACAGTACCCTTTGGAAATGGAATGGCCAAGGCAGCTGTGAACCACTGCGCGTACATGCGCGTGGTTGTGTGGTCTAAGCAATATCGTCAAGGCTAGAAAGCTGGCTCGGAAATCTTCTGGGCTGGCTTTTCACTGTATCACAACACCAACGTTTTTCGCGCTGCTTAGTTCGTGACCATGCCGGCA
>SLOZ01000210.1 GCA_007132255.1 Limnochordia bacterium
ATGAAGACTTGGGTTTGGATCGGCTGTTGAAGCTCCACGAACTCTTGGCGTCAGCACAGGATGCCCAGATTCGCGAGGACTGGGACGAAGTGATCACATGGTACTCGCAAGTGCTGCGTATCGACCCCTTTTACTCCCAGGCGTACTTCTACTTGGCCTTTGCATACGGCCTGCGAGAAGACTATCGCAGGGCAGTGGAGTATTACCAACAGTGGCTCATGTTAAAGCCGGATCAACCTTTAGCTATGAATAATTTGGCGTACACCTATATGTTATTGGAAATCCGTTTGCGCGAGGCCTTAGAACTGGCGCAAGAGGCTGTAGCTCGCGATCGTAATCCAGCCTTTTTGGACACGTTAGGATATGGTCATTATCTGTTAGGAGAATATGATGAGGCCGTGGTTTTTCTGGAAGAGGCCCTGGAGACCATATCGGTTGGCATGCGCGGCGAGGTTCTGAAGCATTTAGTGAAAGTGTACGAAGCCTTGGGAGACGCAGGCATGGCTCAGTACTACACCCGGCAATTGGAGGAGTACGATGAGTGAGCAGTATTTTTCTGACAAACCCCTGTCGAAGCAGGATGTTCGGGAGTTTTCAGCGGAGTTGGCGGGACGCCAATTCCGCTTCCGTACGGATGCTGGAGTCTTTTCCAAAGATGATGTGGATCCAGGGAGTAGGCTTTTGATCAGCGTACTACCCTGCCGACCCGGTGATCGGGTTCTAGATGTTGGCTGCGGCTATGGTCCTATCGGGATTGCCGCTGCTTGGCTCGTGGCTCCCACAGGCACTGTGCTGATGGTAGATGTCAACCCGCGAGCTGCCGCCTTGGCTCGCCATAATCTGCAGATGAATGGGTTAACCAACGCCGAAGTGTTTGTGAGTGACGGCCTTGAAGGTGTACCGGGGGTTGGCGTGGATTGGGTGGTCATCAACCCTCCGATCCGAGCGGGTAAGGTGGTCGTTCGGAGGTTGGTTGCTGAAGCCATGGCAAGGCTGCGTCCAGACGGAGCCATGCTTATGGTCATCCGCACCAAACAAGGTGCAAAGAGCATGGAGACCTATCTCGACGAACGTTATGGGCGGACCACGGTTCTTAAAAAAGACGGCGGATTTCGGGTGCTGCAGACGGTAAAGTCGCACGAATCGGCCACCAAAGCCTAAGATCGTTTTTGGGTCTCGATCTCAGCAGCACCATCAGCTTGATATGTTGACTCTCGAAATGCCTGCAAAGGCCAAAATATCTGCCTTTGGTTCCCCAACGATCTCAATGAAATAGGGCGGTGAGGGGTGGTTGCCCGTGTATCCTTGTCTATATGTGGATCTGCGTAAACTGGAACACAATACCCGTGTTTTGGCAGCTATGTGTCATCAGTTTGGCCTGCAGTTAATGGCAGTCACCAAAGGTATGGGCGGGGCGCCAGACGTGGCCGCGGCTTTTTTGGCAGGAGGCGCTGTGGCCCTGGCAGATTCGCGGTTGGCGAATCTGCTGCGTTTGCGTAAGGCAGGTTTGCAGACCGAGCTTTGGCTATTGCGCAGCCCAGGCCCATCTGACGTAGAACAATGTGCAGCGGTGGCCGACGGCAGCTTTCACAGCCAATGGTCTGTTCTCAAGGCACTCGCAGTGCATGCTCAGCGCTTTGAGCGCCGCCACAAAGTTTACATTATGGTGGAGATGGGTGATCTTCGCGAAGGGCTGCTGCCGCAGGATGCCGGTGATTTGTTCATGCGAGCTCGGCAGCTGCCGAATTTGGACGTGCTGGGTCTTGGCACGAATGCAGCGTGTTTCGGCGGGATTAAGCCGACCGCGGCCATGCTGCAGGAACTGGCCGCCCTGGCGTCTCAGTTGGAACGGGAATGTGACTGTGGGCCCCTGCAGATTAGTGCGGGCAACAGCAGCGCGGCGCTGCTGATGAACAGCGGCGGCTGGCAGGGGATTTGGACCGAAGCTATGCATCATGTGCGGATGGGTGAGAGTCTGCTGTTTGGATGGGATGTGTACGAACACAAAGCGCTTCCCGGCTGTGAGCAGCATCCCTGTGTTCTGCGAGCCGAAGTCATCGAGGTAGCGGTGAAGCCATCGGTGCCCATTGGTCCCCGGGGCCGCAACGCTTTCGGCCAGCGCACGGAGTTTGAGGACAAAGGATGGCGACGCCGAGCCTTAGTCGCTGTGGGACGCCAAGATCTAGGCGCAGGCTGCGTTAAACCTCTGGCAGAGGGAGTGGAAGTGATCGGGGTGACCAGCGACCACTTGGTGCTAGATGTCGAGGAACAGCCGGCGGTCCAAGTGGGTTCCATCTTGGAGTTCTCTTTGGACTATGGAGCGCTGTTAGCATTGAGTACGTCGAAGTACGTAAAAAAGGACTTTGCGAACCGCAGCACCATGTGATATTATAGGCAAGGCAAGTTTATTGGCCGCTGGTGCTGTTCCGAAAAATCGCAGCATGTTGGTGCCGGCGCAGAACATATGCGTTATGGAGAAACGGAGGGTTTTCTTTGGAGTCAATTTGGCAAAAACGCGTCAAAACCGCTGTGGAACGCAGCCTTGATACCAAGGTGTTCGCAGCTTTTAATACCAATGTAGACGTGGTTGTTCACATGGACGACGACAATGTTCAACGCATCTTGGCGGATAGTGACGTATCGTTGGCCGACGTGGCTACTTTGGACGTGGACGCCATTGATGTTGTGCGCGACAAAAATCAGTTTGTTTCCGTTTTGAAGGACTGCTTGGGCAAAGGTAAGTCGTTCCACATTGTATTGGAGGCCATGGAGCTTCTGGACTGGTTGGAGTCCGTCTTTCCCCAGCGGCGCGAGACCATGGGTGGACAGGCTGGCATCATCGCCAACCAGATGGCTGCGTTAGGCGCCGATTCTACGGTGTATACATCCCTCTTAGCACCGAAGCAAGCTGGGATGTTCTTCCCGGAAGTGCGAACTCCGGTCATCGATGAGGGAGTGTGCTTGGAACCCATACACAATGCGGCTCGGGTTGATGATAAGGTTAAGATCAACTGGATCTTTGAGTACAAGAAGGATCTGAAGTTGGATTTTGCCGGTGAGACGGTGGTGACACCGCGAGCCAATCGGGTTATTTTGGCTACTCGGCCGGCCGGTGTTTATATGGGTTTTCAAGGGGAACTGGTCAACCATCTTTCAGAACTGGGCCAACAGATCAATGTGGCTTTCATGGCTGGTTATCACTACGCTCCGTCGGATCCGGAAGCACAGCAGAAGTACCTGAATACAACAGTGGATAGTCTGAAGCAGCTGAAAGCGGCCAATGAGCATCTGCGGATGCACTACGAGTATGTGCCTATGAGTGACCAAGATGCCGAGAAGAACGTGTTGGCTGCCATCGCGCAGGAAATTCAGTCGTTTGGGATCAACGAAAACGAAATCAAGCGAGTACTTAAAGGTTTCGGCTATGACGCTGAATGCCAGGCTATTGAAGAGCATGAGCGGGCCTATTGCCTTTATGAAGGAACGCTTCGTCTCATGGAAGCCCTTCCCTTCGAGCGCATCCAGCTGCATAATTTGGGTTACTATATTCTAGTTCTGAAAAAGCCCTACGCTGCCCACCCGGAAGCGGTGCGCGATGCGTGTCTGTTCGCGTCGTCCGTGAATGCCATCAAAGCTCGCGATGGTGGGTATGTTTCACAGGAGCTTGTGAAGGACGCTGCCGATATCGACCTAAGTGGTATTGGCTATGACCAACTCCAAGGCTTTGCCAAGGAATTGATGGAACACGGTGTTGAGGTTCCCGAAAGCTTTTTGAACGACGGCATTCTTGACCGCGGTGATCACTATGTGCTATTGGTGCCGGCCCATGTCATTCCAAACCCTGTCAGTACTGTGGGGATGGGCGACACGATTTCGTCATCGTCATATGCGTGTGAATTCTGCCTCAGCAGCGCAATAGCCAAGTAATAGTCTTTGAAACAAGCCAAACAAGCTTTCCCTAGGGAAAGCTTGTTTTATTTCTTCCCTGCAAGAGGATTTGCCTTCATGGTTCACGAAATCCAATACTAGAGATCTGTTCAGGAGGAATGCTGTGTGCTGGACGAACTTAAACTATTCACAGGCAGGGCACATCCTGGTTTGGCCCGTGAAATCTGCGCGGAGCTTGGGGTAGAGTTAGGGCGATCTGAGATTATGAAGTTCACGAATGATAATTCATTTGTGCGCATCCACGAAAGTGTTCGGGAAAGCGATGTGTACGTGGTTCAACCATCTTGTGAGCCTGTGAACGATGGATTGGTGGAACTGTTAATCATGATTGATGCTCTCAAGCGAGCATCGGTGCGCAGGGTAACGGCTGTTTTGCCTTACTTCCCTTATGGACGTTCCGATAAGAAAGACCAACCGCGAATTTCCATTACAGCACGGCTTGTGGCGGATCTGTTAGAAGTGGCCGGGGCGCAACGGGTCGTGTCAGTGGATCTGCATGCTCCCCAGATCCAGGGTTTCTTTTCGATTCCTGTGGACCATCTGACAGCGATTCCGATTTTGGCTGGATATTTTGCCGAAAAGCAGTTGGATAATTTGGTCGTTGTTGCGCCCGATGCGGGTCGAGCCAAGACTGCTCGCCAGTTCGCCAAACGATTGCACGCGCCCATGGCCATCATTGATAAGCGACGTCTTGGAAACGAAGACAAAGTCGCCATGGAACACGTGATTGGCGATGTTTCTGGGAAACAATGTCTCTTGATTGACGATGAGATCAGTTCCGGTGGGTCGCTAGTTGGCGCAGTGAATACCTTGGCGGCTTTTGGCGCCGGTGATATCTACGCTGCGGTAACACATCCGATCTTCTGCGGGATGGCGCCACAGAAGATCCAATCGTCTCCCCTAAAAGAACTAGTTGTCACGAATACCGTGCCAGTACCACCCAGCAAACGTAATGATAAGATCACCGTGCTCAGTGTAGCCCCCTTGTTTGCCGAAGCCATTCGCTGCATTCATACGGGTACGTCGGTAAGTACAGTCTTCGAAAAAGAGTGATGGATGGGAGTGGGAGGAGCCATGCGAGCGCTGATTTTGCATACCACTGATCGGAACAGTAAAAATTTCGCCGAAGCCATGGTCAATGAATTATCGAAACAAAACTGCCGCGCCGAGGCTATTGCGACGGATCAAGCTGGTTCATCGCCAGTAACAACGGCTCAATACCAAGTCGTCTGCGTTATGAGTGCATTCCAAGGTTTCTGGAAACCGCAGCTTCCGGCAGAGCTGGATGCTCTGCTTCGCCGCTGCAGTCGGTTGGAAGGGAAGAAAGGAGTCGCCTTCGTTACCGCAAAGTTGGGCTCTGGCAAGGCTTTGAAGGTTTTGATGGCTCGCATGGAACAGCAGGGTATGATTGTGGAGGATTTCGCGGCTGTTCGCGGTGCCAACGAAGCACCGGCTTTGGTAAAGAGGATTACTAAGTTGGTTCCAGACGGTCCAGGAACCTGAGTTTTCGAAGGGTATTCGACCTAAGCAATAGGCAGCGAGAGCTGTTAGCGATAATCTGCGGTTACGAGAAAGCATAGTTTAACTATGAAAAGCATCCTGCTGTAAGGGTGCTTTTCTTTTCCGTTCCTCAATTTTCGAGAGGTTCTCTTCCCTGTAACGGAGAATATCAGAAAACATGGAACATTTTGGTTGGGTGCCTGGGAATGCAGTCGGAACCGAACCCAGGGCTAAGCACGGATCCGGTCGCTGCGAGTCAAAGAAGGTGCTATCTGAGTCGTACCCAGTTTTAAAATGCGTTTAAAAATACACCCTGTTTTGTTCCTGAAACTGGGAAAAGAACGAGCGAATTCGGTTCACTTGGGTCTGTTCTGTGGGGTGTCTGCTGGTTGAGAACCAGAACCCAGTGAAACTGACGTCATTTGCGTATGCGAAATAGGCCTTTGAAGTAGGCACGGGAGTTAACTGCTGGCTTGTGATTGCTCCCCTTGAATGCGCTTGAGCGTATGCTCTACACCTACACCGGTAGTTTGTGTCATCTGGGCGGCCATTGCATTGAGGATAGCGGACTTCGACTGAA
>SLOZ01000251.1 GCA_007132255.1 Limnochordia bacterium
AAGCAGGAATGAGTGCCGAGCTTTGTGGGCATAGCCTGCCACTGCGTTCTCGAGAGTGGCTGCCGTCGCACTCTATTGTTCAAGATTGCCTGCAGGAATGAAATACAATGGCACGCAAAGTGTTGGGAACTCAAAGGGTCCACTCCAAAACCCTGCTCGAAGCGGGATATCGGGTAAATGTGGTCACGGAAATCCCCGCTAACGGGATTTCGCGGTTCTTGTTTTGCGGACCCAAGGGACATCTGAGGTGGACTCCTAAGATCCCATGGCTTTTGCAGGATTTAAGCGTTGTGATCTAGTAATCTATAACATGGACTGAGAAAGGATGGTTAGCTATGGATGCCATGAAGGCTATACTGGAACGCCGTTCCATTCGCGATTACCTTCCCACACCGTTGGAGCGCAGCGAGGTTGAGGAGTTGGTGGAAGCTGCCAGTTTTGCTCCATCAGCCCACAATGGCCAACCTTGGGAGTTTGTGTTCATCGACGACCGCGAAGTGCTGAATGCGCTGAATGAAGGTCGCAAATATGCCTCGATGCTGCTGCAAGCTCCGGGAGCGTTCGTTGTCTGTGCCAAGTTCCCTGAAAAACCGCGGCTGCCCAAGGGCCAGGGTGTTGAGTACTTCTGTATTCAAGATAGCGCAGCTGCTATCCAAAATTTGCTGCTGGCTGCCCATGCCAAAGGTTTGGGAACTTGCTGGATTGGCGACTTCGATGAAGATGTTCTTCGGGAACTGCTGAACATTCCCCAGGAGTATGCTCCCGTGGCCGTCATTGCCGTTGGTTACCCCAAGTATACTCCCAATGCGAGACCACGGCGGCCTGTGAACGAAATTCTGCACTGGGGTAAATTCTAGCTATGGTAGAATTTGCTCCGATTCGCAGTGAGCGGGTCTACGAAAAGGTTGTCGCGCAGGTGCAGTCACTGATCCTCGATGGACAGCTCAAACGGGGCGACCGCCTGCCATCGGAACGGCATATGGTGGACCAGTTGGGTATCAGTCGAGCCAGTCTGCGCGAAGCTTATAGTGCTCTGGAATTGATTGGCCTTATCGAGACGCGTCCCCGGGATGGGACGTTTATCAAGGAAGAGGCGGGAAGCAGCCTCCATCCCTTAGCATTGTTTTTCTTGGCCGATGACAACTTTGAAGAGGATTTTCTCGAACTGCGCAGGCTTCTCGAACTGCAGGTAGCCGGACTCGCCGCACAGAAGATGGATGCCCAAGCCGCCGCTTCCCTGCATAGCTGTGTGCAGCGAATGGCCGAGACCATCGATGACCGGATGAGCATTGAGTTGGACAAGGAATTCCATCGCCGATTGGCGAAGGGCAGCGGTAATCGGATGTTGGTCTCGCTTTTGGATGCCATAGCCCACGTCGTGGATCATCACATTGAGGCCAATCGCGTCCACTGGTTCCAGCAGCCGGAGCATCGCCGGCGGCTCGTGGACATTCACACCCATGTAGCCGATGCAGTGGCCGCAGCCGATTCGGAAGGCGCAAGGCGGTGGATGGAAGAGCACTTTGGGCTCGTTGACGAAATGCGCCGACTTCATCAGGAAGTGAAGGTTTAGCTGACGGCTGAGCCGTTTTTTCGACGGTCTCTGGTCTGACCATAAGTCCAAGGAAAGGGAGCGATTGTGGTGCATATTGTGGTTTGTATCAAACAGGTACCGGAAAGCCGCGACGTGGAGATGGACCCGGTCACGGGTTCACTGCTGCGAGAAGGGGCGGCCTCGGTGATGAACCCCTTCGATCTGTATGGGTTGGAGGCTGCCATAGCCTTAAAGGAACACCACGGTGGAACCGTAACGGTGATAACGATGGGACCACCCCAGGCCGAAGATGTGATTCGAGAAGCGTATATGATGGGAGCTGATCGGGGCATTATGTTGTCGGATCGGGAGTTTGCCGGAGCTGATACCTTGGCAACATCCTACACACTGTCCCAAGGGATCCGACGCCTAGGAGACGTTGATCTGATTATCTGCGGCCTGCAGACGACGGATGGTGATACGGCGCAAGTCGGTCCAGGAATTGCAGAACTGCTGGGCCTTCCTCACGAAGCAGCTGTCCAGACTGTTCACAAAGTGGATGAAGCCGGTTTGTGGGTTCAGCGGGATATGGGAGATATGGTGATGGAGCTGTCGCTTAAACTTCCCTGCTTAATCACGGTTACGAGACAGGTGAACCAGCCACGTTTGTTGTCGTTTCGACGGAAAATGGCCACAAAGGATTGGCCGGTGGAAGTCTGGAACCGGGCTGACATTTCCGCCGATGGGCCCGATTACTTTGGATTGGATGGATCGCCCACCCAAGTAGAGCGCATGTTTCCGCCGGAACCGCACGACCAGCACGAACGCTGGGAAGGCACGTCACGAGATCTCTCGGAGCGACTCCAGAAGTGGCTGCTCGATGAAAAATTCGTAGAACAGGGGGCGGCTCCATGGAAATCCGAGTCCTAAAAGATCGCTGTACTGGCTGTGGCCTCTGCTTGACTGTCTGTCCTTTCGCAGCGATGGAGTTAAGCAATGGATCCATAGAGATCAACGAAGCTTGCCGTCTCTGCCGTTTGTGTTTGCCGGCTTGCCCAGAAGATGCTCTGTACTTCGCTGGTGCAGAACAGGGGCAGTGGAATCGCGAGGCCTTCCAGGGTGTTATGGTTGTCGGCGAAATGCTGCAGGGCGCTTTGCACCCCGTCACTTTGGAGCTGATGGGCAAGGGACGGGAACTGGCCGACCAGTTGGGCCAAGAACTGCATGTGGTGCTGGTAGGCTGCAATAGCGGTCAATACGGGCAGCATGTACTGCAATTCGGTGCCGACGCCGTTTGGATCGCTGACGCTCCGGAGTTGGAGTATTTCCGTGTGGAGCCCTATGCCAACGCCGTGGAATATGCAGTGAACAAGGTGCAGCCGAACATTCTGCTCTTAGCCGCCACCAACACTGGCCGGTCTTTGGGACCTCGTTTGGCCGTGCGGTTTCGCACAGGATTAACGGCCGATTGCACGTACTTGCATGTCAAGGCAAACGGTGATCTTGTACAAATTCGACCGGCTTTTGGCGGCAATGTTATGGCCCAGATTATCACACCAAGGCATCGCCCGCAGATGGCCACTGTCCGTTATAAGATGATGGAACCGGCGGCGGCCCAGCGGCGGCCGGGAGCCCGAATTGAGCGAATTCCTTTGGCCGACGCACAACTGCGTTCCGGCATTACTGTTCATTCGGTTAAGACTCGCCAACAACAGCCGAGTATCAGTGAGGCCGAAGTCGTAGTGGCAGTGGGGCGCGGATTAAAAGCGCAGAAAGATATGCAGTTGGCCTATGACTTAGCGGAGCTGCTGAACGGCCAGGTTGGTGTCACAAGGCCGCTCGTGGAGATGGGCTGGGCCGATCATACGCAGCAGATTGGGCTGAGCGGCAGGAGTATTCGTCCCAAGCTTTTGATTTGCTTTGGCATCTCCGGTGCTGTGCAGTTTAATGCGGGAGCAGCTTCATCGGGCTGGATTGTGGCCATCAATGAAGATCCTGAGGCTGCAGTGTTCCAGATGGCACATTATGGGCTGGTTGGCGATCTTTACGAGATCGTTCCAGACGTGATTCAAGGTTTGCGAGAACGGAGGGCACAGCATGCCGTATTCTAAATTGAGCAAAGGTTTTCTCGAAGCACTGCGCAGCATTGTGGGTCCGCAGCACGTTCTTTGTGGAACCCAGATTACTGAGGATTACCAGAGGGACGAACTGGCGGAGGACCTATTTTGTCCAGAAGCCGTTGTGGTCCCGGAATCCACAGAGCAGGTTTCGCAACTGCTTCAGTGGGCCTTTGAGCATAATGTACCTGTGACAACGCGCGGCTCCGGCACAGGGCTCTGTGGCGGCTCAGTAGCCGTTGAAGGTGGTATCGTGCTGTCCACAGCGCGCATGAATCAAATTCTAGAAGTGGACCAGCAGAATCTGATGGCCGTGGTCCAACCTGGTGTGATCTTGATGGAGTTCCAGAAATTCGTTGAGGATCAAGGACTCTTCTATCCGCCAGATCCCGGGGAAAAGACCGCCACACTCGGTGGCAATGTCAGTACCAACGCCGGAGGCATGCGGGCTGTGAAATACGGTGTGACTCGCGATTATGTCATTGGTCTCGAAGCGGTCTTAGCTGATGGGACAGTGATCGAGACCGGGGGCAAAGTGGTCAAAAACAGTTCTGGATACAGCCTCAATCATCTGCTCATCGGATCCGAAGGAACGTTGGCCGTGATCACGAAACTCACCTTGAAGCTGTTGCCCAAACCGGAAAAACAGATTAGTCTGCTCGTGCCATTCCCGTCACTGCGCGAAGCCATCGAAACTGTGCCGAGGATCTTGGCAGCCAAAGTGGTGCCCACAGCCATTGAATTTCTGCAGCGCGAAGTTCTCGAGGCAGCGGAGAAATACTTGGGCAAACAGTTCCCTGATTCTTCAGCACCGGCCTATCTGCTTCTTACCTTCTATGGCCAAAATGTGGTAGAATTAGAAAGTGTTTACGAAAAGACGGCGCATGTCTGCTTGGATGCAGGCGCCATCGATGTTTTGATTGCCAATAGCCCTGATCGCCAGGAATCCATCTGGCAGACTCGGGGAGCGTTCCTAGAGGCGCTGAAGGCTATGAGCGCTCTAGAAGAGGTGGATGTGGTGGTTCCGCCCAGTGAAATCGCCGCGTTTGTGCAGTTCACCAAAGACTTGGAAGCAGAATTAGAGGCTCGCATTCTCAGCTTTGGCCATGCTGGCGATGGTAATCTCCATGTCTATATTCTCCAGGACGAGTTACCTAAGGATGAATGGCAGCGGCGAGCTCATCAGGCCATGGATGCTATGTACGCCCGTGCCAAACAACTGCGAGGCCAGGTTTCTGGGGAACACGGCATCGGCTATGCGAAGCGACCGTATCTGCGCAGCTCGTTAGGGGCGGCCCAGATGCAGCTGATGCGGGGAATTAAAGATGTGTTCGATCCGAAGGGTATCCTGAACCCGGGCAAGGTATGGAGTCCTAGTGCAGCGGATTCGGTGAAATTGGAGGAGTCAAATTGGATGCATTAGCGATCAATGGAGGCCCTAAGGTTCGTCAAGCACCATGGGTCTCGGAATTTCAAGGCGTTGAGGCCATCGGTCAAGAAGAAAAGGATCGAATCCTAAATGTGCTAAACAAGAAACGAATTTTTCGCTACCTTGGTCGCGGCTACGAAGAATCCGAGGCCTACCAGCTGGAACAGGAATACAAGGAACTAACGGGCTGCGGTTATGCTCTGGCCGTGAACAGTGGAACGTCCGCACTGATCAGTGCCTTGGTGGGTCTTGGAGTTGGTCCCGGTGATGAAGTCATCCTGCCAGCGTTTGCCTGGGTTGCCACGGTCTCGGCGATTCTCGAAGTCAATGCCGTACCGGTATTGTGCGAAATGGACGCATCGTTGACGCTTGATCCCGTGGACCTAGAGCGTAAGATCACGCAGCGCACGAAGGCTGTGATTGCCGTCCATATGCGAGGAATCTCCTGCGACATGGATCCGATCTTAGCCATCGCCAACCGCCATGGAATCGCTGTTTTAGAGGACGCTGCGCAATCCAATGGTGGCAGTTACAAAGGCCGCTCGCTGGGTTCCATGGGCTCTGCGGGCTGCTTTAGTCTGCAGCAGTACAAGATCGTTACATCCGGAGAAGGCGGTGTGGTAGTAACTAACGACGAGACCGTGTGGCAGCGGGCAGCGCTGTACCATGATTGCGGTCGCAATCCCTTCAATTATGACGAGTTGAAGATAGCGACATTTGCCGGTCAGAACTATCGGATCACAGAGTTGCAGGCCGCTCTCTGCCTGGGTCAAATGGAGCGCATGCAAGAAATCATCTCGGCCATGCGGGTCCAAAAACAGCGGATCGTTGCCGGACTGGCTAATGTGCCTGGTATCACAATGAGTTCGGTTTTCGGCAGCGAACGGGATTTGGGTGTCAGCGCCGTGTTCACGCTGCCAAGTTCTGAGAAGGCCATGGAGGTTCAGCAGGCATTGGAAGCCGAAGGGATTCCCTGTGGAGTCATCTACCGTCCGGATGCGCAGAATCTGCATATTTATTCATTCTGGGACTTTCTTATGGATAAGCGGGATGCCTGGGGCAAAGGACACCCTTGGAGCAGCGGTGTGTACACCGGGGACATCGAATACAACCGCGATATGTGCCCGCAAACACTAGATATACTGGGACGGGCCATTCAGGTTCGCCTGAACCAGTATGTAAAGGATCAAGACTCGGATGACCTTGTGGCCGCGGTGACCAAGGTAGCGAGCCATATTCTGTAGAGCAAAGGAAGGCGTTCATGAGTGAAGTGAGGGAGCCCCGTGTTCGAACGGGATTGAGTGAAGAACTGATTCGTTTGGCCAGTCCGATGATCCTGGCCAATTTGGCGTACACACTTTTGGGAGCTGCAGATACGTTCTTTCTCGGCCGCGTCAGTACGGTAGCATTGGGCGCTGTCGGATTGGCTAGTATGATGTTCTTAACGTTTTCGCTGTTGATGCGCGGCACCATTAATGGTACGACAACGTTTGTTTCACGGATGTATGGGGCTGGCAACAAATCCCAAGCAGGAAAACACTTTCAGTCGTTTTTGATCCTATCACTGTTGATTACGCCGTTGATTATCGTTTTGCCAACCTTGTTTCGATTGTACTTTGGTGCTCTTCGCCCAGATCCGGCTGTGGCAGAACAAGCACTCTTATATGTCTCCATTCGTCTTTGGGAGATCCCTTTCTCGCTGTTGGTTACAGCATGTATCGGTTTCTTGGTGGGTATCGGTAACAGTCGCACACCTATGATGCTGTCTTGGATGGCGGTAGTGATCAACATTGCGGCCAACTATGTTCTGATTTTTGGCCATCTAGGATTCCCAGCCCTTGGCATTGCCGGCGCGGCTTGGGGGACTGTTTTCGCGGTGGCGGTACAGGCCGTGTTTTCGCTGATTATTGTCTTTCGACGTTACGGGGTGGAGTACGATCTGGGGGCTTGGCAGATGCCGCGGTTAGCAACGCTTTTGACCATATCCAAGGTAGGTTTTCCCATGGGAATTACCGAGTCCATGGAGTTGGCGGCGTTCTCAACGTTCTTTGCCCTGATTTCACGACTGGGCACGGCCCAGTTAGCTGCCAGCCAGATTGCCAACCAAGTTGCGGCTATCGCTTTCATGCCAGGGTTTGCGCTCAGTGCAGCTACGGGTTCCCTAGTGGGTCGATTCATGGGTGCCAAAAAGCTTCATCTAGCGCAATCTGTTGGGTATCGAGGCGCCATTATGGGTGCTGGAGCTATGGGGCTGTTAGGCGTCCTTTTCTGGATCTTTTCTGCTCAGGTGGGACGTATCTTTACTCCGGATCCTGAGGTAATCGAGTTGACTCGTGTTATCATGCGGATGATGGCGTTCTATCAAGCATTTGACGGGTTCAATATTGTCTTTCGCGGGGCGCTCAATGGTGCTGGTGACACGCGGTTTACGATGGTTGTGACCACCATCGGGTCTTGGGCTGTTTTCATTCCCAGTGTGTATCTCTTAGCTTTCGGGTTCGGCGTTGGGCTGGTGGGAGCATGGTTGGGGGCTATTGTGTACATTCTCTGTATTGGTTTGGTGTTCTTGGGCCGCTTTTCCCGGGGGCGCTGGAAAACGATTCGCCTGACATAGACGAGACTATATGGGACCAGTTTTTTCCTGGAGCGCGCTGCAAGCAAAGACTGGTCTTTTGGCCGGTGGTTTCTGGCCTGAGTTAGTGATAGACTAGCGGTGGAGGTGTTGTATTTGAAAGTAACGAAGCGAGGATTAGGATACGGTGTGCTTTTGTTGGCGATACTTTTGACCGCCGGTTGTTTAGGTGGTTTGGGCAGTTCGGGAACGCAGCACGGTACACTCAGCATGTCGATCACGGATGCCCCGATGGCTGATGCAAAGTCCGTAGACATTACCATCACAAAGATTGAGGTTAAGGAGCAGGACTCCGCCGGCTGGACGACCATTCGCGATCCAGAGGTGGAGGGCGTTGAACCGCTGAGCATCGATCTACTTTCCCTGCGGTTTGCGGAAGAACTGCTCGTGCCCGAGGTGCGGATCGCTGCCGGGACGTATACGCAGATTCGGATCCACACAACCGGTGACGGGCTCATTACATTTGACGATGAAAGTACGGCGCCATTGAAAATTCCCAGTGGTGTATTTAAGGTGATGGCCGACGGGACCCGTGCAGAGGGCCGCGGTCCTATTGAGGTCACGGAGAATGGAAATACGTGGATCGTCCTGGATGTGAATATGGCGCGGTTTGTTCAGCGTGGTGCCACCGCAATGTACAATGTTACACCCACTGCCATCAGGGTAGTGGATCGGGCGGAGGTTACGACTGTTTATGGGCATTTGGTTAACGAAGCCGACGAGCCCTATGGCGATGCTGTACTCTTACAGCTGTGGCCTGAAGGCGAAACTTGGGGCCCGATTGAGACACTCAGTTTGACCAATGGGCAATCCGACACCTATGCTGACAACGGCACTGGCGACTTTCAATTCAACGCAGTTCCGTATGGCAACTATACGATCAAAGCGTTTTTGGCTGCAAATGGTGATTCAGGAGATAAATTAGGGTTAGAGGTTGCTGTTAATGGCGAAGGCGAAGTTTCTCAATGGGAGCCCTTAACCAACGTTTCTGTTTCCAGTAACAAGGACATGCAAAACGGCTTGGATTTAGGAATCATCAAGGTCTTGCCAGTTAATGGCAATGAGAACGAAACCGACTGAGAACTACGATCTATCTTGAGCGTGAGAAACGGACCGCGAAGCACATCGCGGTCCGTTTTGGCGTCGTGGTATAGCGATTTGTTTAAGCAAGTGGACCTCAGTCCAAAGGCATCCGCAGCACGTGCAGTTAGTGCCAATATATCGCCACTGGATACGGTGCTTGTGAAGTAAGCGTGCCATCGCTACCCCGATTGCGAGCTTACACGAATTTTTACGGTAACTGCAAACACACCATTTTGATCAGGAATACGACGGAATGCATGCACCAAGGCAGAAATTTCGTACTCGAATCGCCACAACCGACGTTCTGTGGTAGGAATTGGGCGCACAATCTCGAACAATTAAACAGATAGTGGTAACGTAAGCTTTGGCAATAGGAACTGTCGCACCATGGCTGTGATCCGGATGTGATTGGCCATGGTGGCTGTCCGCATCCGGAGAACCCACCAGTTTGCTTCCAACATTGTAGTCTCTTGAAGAACAAAGGAGCTCTGTCTGATGCAATTCAACGCGAACTATTATCCTTTTCCATCCCAGAGGACCGTCGTTTACGGTCGGCGTGGTATGGTGGCCGCTTCCCAGCCTCTGGCTGCTCAAGCGGGACTTTCCATCTTACAAAGCGGCGGTAATGCAGTGGACGCCGCTGTGGCAGCGGCAGCGGCATTGCCTGTGGTCGAACCAACCTCCAACGGCCTTGGTGGCGATCTGTTCGCCATCGTCTATAAGGACGGACACATGCATGGGTTGAACTCCAGTGGCCCAGCGCCAGCGCACCTAACTCCAGAGTTTGTGCATTCGCAGGGTCACAAGGAGATGCCCAGCCATGGCTGGTTGCCTGTGACAGTGCCTGGGATTCCAGGTGGTTGGGCAGCTCTATCGGAACGTTTTGGCGCTCTGTCCTTAAGCGACTGTGTGGAGCCAGCTGCTCAATACGCAGAACAAGGGCATGCAGTGACTCCTGTGGTCAGCCACTATTGGCGGGCTGCTGTGGCTGCGTTCAGGAAAATGCTGCAGGGACCCGAATTCGCTCCCTGGTTTGATACGTTTGCTCCTAACGGTGAGGGACCAAAACCCGGTGACGTCTGGCAGTGCCCGGATATGGCCGACACACTTCGCGGTATTGGGGCTACGAAGAGCCGCACTATCTATGAAGGCGAGGTTGCACAGAAGATCGCTGCTTTCGCAGCGGCTACAGGCGGAGTTATCACGGAATCCGACTTGGCAGCGTTTGAGCCGGAGTGGGTCCAGCCAATGTCGGTGGATTATCGCGGCTATTCTGTGTGGGAACTACCACCCAACGGCCAAGGACTAGTGGCTCTCTTGGCGTTGGGCATTCTCGACGGCATCGATTACACTGACGACAGCGTGCAGTGGACGCACCAGATGATCGAAGCTGTAAAGCTGGCCTTTGCCGATGGTAAGGCCTGGATTACAGATCCCCATGAGATGACCATCAACGCCCAACAACTTCTGACATCATCATACCTTGAACAGCGCCGAAACCAAATCGGTGACCGAGCAATAGTCTGCAGACCCGGAACCATAGACCCGGGCGGGACCGTATATTTGGCGGCGGCTGATGACCAAGGGACCATGGTGTCGCTGATTCAGAGTAACTATATGGGCTTTGGTTCGGGCATTGTTGTCCCTGGAACGGGAATGGGTCTCCAAAACCGGGCTCATACGTTCAGTTTGGATCCGAATCACGCGAACTATCTGCGGCCCGGACGGCGAACATACCACACCATTATACCGGGCTTTTTGACTAAGGGTGATCAACCCGTAGGACCGTTCGGTGTGATGGGTGGGTTCATGCAGCCGCAGGGCCATGTACAGGTGCTATCCCGCAGTTTGGATCAGCACCTCAATCCGCAGGCGGCTTTGGATGCTCCCCGCTTTTACTGGGAAGAGGGATGCCGTCTGCAGGTGGAACAGACCATGCCTGAAGAGCTCGTACAAGGTCTCAAAGCCCGAGGCCACGACATCACCGTGGCTCAAGACAGCGGCATGTTTGGTCGAGGCCAAATTATTTGGCGGCTGCCCCAGAATGTGTTAGCTGGCGGGACGGAATCCCGAGCCGATGGGATGATCAGTGTATGGTAGAGCAGACCGCGGCACTCCGCCACTGGGGAGTTTCTATAGGAACTATGCCCACCGGAGCAGCGAATTCTTTAACGGATGTGGCTGGAGTTACGGTGGGCCATTGCACGTTGGCGGACGATGCTATCCAAACCGGGGTGACGGCTATCAAACCTCACCCCGGAAATCTATTCCGCAACAAGGTTCCCGCAGCGGTGCACGTAATCAACGGTTTTGGCAAGTCTATAGGGCTCGTCCAGGTCGACGAACTGGGTGTTTTGGAAACACCGATTCTATTGACGAACACGTTCAGCATAGCCTCGGCAGCGGATGGGCTTCTCGACTACTGCTTAGGCCAATCTCCGGAAGTGGGGGTGACCACGGGGACCATTAATCCAGTGGTCTGCGAATGCAATGACGGCTATCTCAATGAGATCCGCGGCCGCCATATTACTCGGCAACACGCCCTAGAAGCGTTAGCGAACTGTACATCACAAGTAGACCAAGGATCGGTAGGCGCAGGCCGCGGCATGTCTTGTTTCGGCTGGAAGGGTGGTGTGGGATCCAGTTCCCGTTTGATATCTGTCGGCGACGCTACCTACACGCTGGGAGCGCTGGTTTTATCAAACTTTGGTGATGCGGGCTGGCTGCGCTTGGATGGTACGCCTTTGGGTGATCTAGCAGCGAGCGCAGACCCGGAACGCTCGGAGGACAAGGGGTCTGTAATCATTGTTCTAGCCACGGACATGCCTTGTAGTTCGCGCCAACTGCAACGATTGGCCAAGCGTTCTGTGGTTGGACTCGCCCGTACGGGTTCGTATATCGGGCAGGGGAGCGGCGATATTGCATTAGCATTTTCTAACGCACAAACCAAACCTCACAGAGCTGAAGATGCGGTTCCTACTTTCCAGGAAGTTCACGAGGATCACTTGGAACAAGGATTTCAAGCTGTGGCATTGGCGGTGGAGGAAGCTGTTTGGAACTCGTTGACGTATGCGGAGACAGTCGTCGGCCGTTCTGGCCATACTCGCCAAGGAATCAGTGTTAGAAAAGACGAGATCCTAAGGAGGCATGGCCGTGGACATTCAACCCTATGAGGTTTTGAGCCAATTCTATGATGAAACTTGGGCGGGATTCAGTGTGCAATACATTGAATTTCTCAGCGCTATCATGGAGCAGTCTAATATGACTCGTGCCGAGATTCTGGATTTGGGTTGCGGCACCGGGATTTTGGCAGCGGCATTAGGCGAATTAGGTCATCGAGTCCACGGTGTTGACCGTTCGGCAGCCATGATTGCTCGTGCAGAGGTCAACGCTGAACATCTCGATTCGGTGACGTTTAGCGTTGGGGATATGGAGACGTTTGTGGCACCGGATCGCTATTCGCTCGTGACCTGTGTCTTTGATGCGCTGAATTACCTAACCCGCGAAGAAGCGCTTCATTCGATGTTTCGATCTGTGGCTCGCGCAATGCGCGATAACGGTTTGTTCGTTTTCGACTTCAACACACATCGTATGTATCTCGGTCATCAAGGTCAGGAAATCCAGCGGGACGTCAATGGGGTTAAGTTTGTGCAAAGATTAACGTATGATGAAGAAAAACGCCTGGCCACGACGATATTCGACTTTGGCAATAAGAAGGAAATTCATTATCAAAGGGCGTATATGTTAAAAGAAGTCCAGGGAGCACTTTCCCAGGTAGGATTGGGTATTGTTGATGTCTTTTCGGATCTTGACGGAACACTTTACCGACCGGATATGACAAGACGAGTGTATGTGACGGCTGCTCATGTTTTGTGAACGAACTATAGGGAGGGATTGCCTATGAAAATGAACAAGGCATTTTTGGTTGTACTTCTTCCCATCGCTGTCTGGTCGATTTATTTGTTTCGGATGCCAGCGTTGGTGCTCCTTTTATCCAGTGTTTTGGGAGCTGTAATTGCTGAATTTGCTCTCCAGTCTGCTCTCCGGCGTGACGTGAAGATCAAGGACCTAAGTGCTGTTGTGACCGGTATATTGTTGGCTTTAACCTTATCACCCAGTATCCCTTGGTATGTGGCGGCGGCAGGAGCAGCCGTCGGGGTTATAGCAGCCAAGGAACTCGCTGGCGGTTACATGAAGAACACATTCAACCCAGCTTTGTTTGGACGCCTATTCATCATTGCGGCATTCCCCGGTTCGATGGGCCCGTGGTTGGCGCCGTATGACTTGGTAACAACCGCGACGCCTTTGGGTCTTATGCGCAGCGAGGGTGTCCTTACTCCATACACGGACTTGTTCTTGGGCACCGTGGCAGGAAGTCTGGGAGAGACATCGGTACTACTTATTGGTTTGGGAGCGGCATATTTGATCTATCGTCGGTTTGTCAATTGGCGCATCCCACTGGCCATTTTGGCTACGGTGTTTGTTCTGATGGCCGCTCTTGGGCAGAATCCAGTTTTCCATCTGTTCAGCGGCAGCTTGATCTTGGGAGCCTGCTTCATGGCTACTGACCCAGCGACATCGCCGAGGTTTAACAAAGGGCGCTGGATTTTTGGTATAGGTATCGGCGTAATCGTAGTGGCATTCAGAGTTTGGGGATGGCTTCCGGAAGGAGTAACCTTTGCGATTCTGGGGATGAATGCAGCAGTACCGCTTTTGAATGACTTAACGAAACGTAAAGCTGCAGCCGCATAGTGCTGCTTGGGGAGGTATGATGTATGGCCGAAAGGACTACAAAAGTCGAGGGAACAGCGAAACGTTTGGCAGGCAGCGAATTGAAGGTGGGACAGAAAGCCCCTGACTTTGCATTGCGCGACCGCGATATGAACATTAAGACGCTGGCGGATTATGGTCGTAACGTGAAGTTGGTCAGCGTAGTCCCCTCATTGGACACAGACATTTGTGACCAGCAGACACGCCGTTTCAATGAAGAGGCGGTTAAACACGGGGATGTGGTCGTCATCACCGTCAGCGTAGACTTGCCCACGGCCCAAGAGCGTTGGTGTGGTGCAGCGGGGCTGCGCAACGTGATCACCTTGTCCGATCACTTTGATGTATCGTTTGGTCGAGATTACGGGGTTCTAATGCCGGAGCTTCGCCTATTGTCTCGCGCTGTATTCATACTGAAGCCCGATAACACAGTGGCGTATGTACAGTACGTTCCTGAGGTGGCTAGTCATCCAGACTATAACGATGTACTAAAGGTTTTAGCTGGTTTGCAGTAACAACAAATCACGGGCGAACCGTGAAGAAGGGGTATGTCATGGAGTTCATCAAGTATCATGGCCTGGGCAACGATTTTGTGTTTGTAGAAGACTTTGCTGAAGAAACTGTGCAAAACGGGCCCAGCTTAGCGCCCGCAGTGTGTGACAGGAACTTTGGTGTTGGCGCTGATGGGCTGGTCTATATAACCCAACCTGCTGGCGTTTATACGATGCGCATCTTCAACTCCGATGGCAGTGAAGCTGAGATGTGCGGTAACGCTATCCGCTGTCTGGCAAAGCACCTTTGGGATGGCGGCTTGGTTAACGGAATGTCAGTGGATGTGGGCACGTTGGAGGGAACCAAGCACATTGTTCGCCACGGGGTGGACTATACCGTTGATATGGGTGAGCCCCAGTGGACTGCGCAGAAAATCCCGATTCGGGTCTCCAGCTCCGAGGCAATCGAAACTCCAGTATCTTTGGGAGATCTAGAGTTCGTCGTTACAGCTGTTTCCATGGGCAATCCGCACGCTGTGATCCTAGTTGAAGATTTGGATGAAATTCCCTTCGGGGATTGGGGTCCTTTATTGGAGAGCCACGAGGTGTTTCCAGCTAAAAGTAACATTGAGTTTGTCCAAGTGTTGGATGCAGCAACAATCCGCGTGAAGGTTTGGGAGCGAGGCGTGGGCCCCACGCTGGCCTGCGGCACAGGAGCTTGTGCTTCCGTGGCAGCGACAGCTCGTCTAGGTCTGACAGGACGCAGTGTCAATGTGGAACTGCCGGGAGGGACGCTGTTCATCCAGTGGAAGGACGACAATCACCTGTGGATGACAGGACCGGCCCAGCGAGTCTTTCGTGGACGTTGGGAACTCGTGTAAGAGCAGATGAAATTGAACGAATAAGGAGTGGCCGTAGTGAAGAAAGCGAAACGTCTCAGCCAATTGGCACCGTACTTGTTTGCCCAATTAGAAGATAAGATCGATCAAGCTAAAAAGGCAGGAATTGATGTGATTAATCTTGGGATTGGTGATCCCGATCAACCAACGCCGGAGCACATCGTGGAGGAACTGCGGCGACAGGCAGGTGTAGGGGAAAATCATCAATACCCGTCTTCCAAAGGCATGGATGCTTTCCGAACTGCGGTGGCTGGTTGGTATAAAGAGCGATACAATGTAAGTCTCGATTCCGAACATGAAGTGGCGTCCTTGATTGGATCCAAAGAAGGTATCGGTCACTTGGCCTTCTGCTATTTGGATACAGGAGATGTGGCTTTGATTCCAGATCCGGGCTATCCCGTATACCAGGCCGGGACGGCACTGGCCGGCGGCGAAGCTCATTACATGTCGCTGCGTGCCGAAAATGGTTTCCTACCGAATTTGGCGGACATACCAACGGCGGTCGCCAAACAATCCAAATTGATGTTCCTGAATTATCCAAACAACCCCACGGGCGCTGTAGCTACCGAGGAGTTTTTTCGAGACGTTGTCCGCTTTGCCAAGGAGCATGATATCTTGGTGGCCCATGATGCAGCTTACATTGAAGTGGGCTTCGACTCCTATCGTCCGCTGAGCTTTTTGCAGATACCCGGCGCCAAGGACATCGGCATTGAATTCGGCTCGGTCTCGAAATCCCACAATATGACGGGCTGGCGCATTGGCTGGGTTGTCGGGTTGGCTGAGGCTGTTAAGACCCTGGTTACACTAAAAAGCAACCTTGACTCAGGCGCTTTCGGAGCCATCCAGCATGCAGCGATACGAGCTCTTCAGGATCCCCAGAACTCCTTGCAGGAGCAGCTTGCTATCTACAAAGAGCGACGGGACTTGATGGTGAGAACGCTGAACGACATGGGTTGGCGGCTAGAGGCACCAGAAGCATCTATCTACATTTGGGCACCGACGCCCTCGGACACAGATTCCCGAACATTTGCCGAGATGGTATTTGAGAAAACCGGTGTCGTGATTACGCCGGGTATCGGGTATGGGCAAGAGGGAGACGGTTATTTCCGGATCTCTTTGACGGTTGATTCCAGCCGTCTCAAAGAAGCCGCTGATCGTCTGCGTGATTGTGGTATCCGCTACGCGTAAAAAGACATCCCTGCAGGACGCTGCAGGGATATTCTATGATGTAACGGCTACAACCACCCGTGGGTGGGAAAAAGAGGGGGCGCTGTCTTTGCAGAAGATATACCTCGTGCGCAATCCCATGGAACAAAACCAGGAGTCAATTGGAGACAGCAGAGGTGTTTCTAAGGAAGGTCGGGAAGCGGTTTTCGGATACTTACGGGCCGTTGACTGTGCAACAGTATGCTGTGTTGGCAAGCCGTCGCCGCCAGCATCGGATTGGCTGGAGGCGGTGAAACACGGATTTTCAGCTGTGGATTCGGATCCCGATTTTGAGACCCACGGTTTCCGCGGGCTCGCTCAGTGGCTCAACCGGAATCCGGAGCAAAATCCGCTTGTCATCGCGCCTGCGGACTGGCTGCGAACGTTTATTGTTGCCGCTCTGGAGATGGGAGAAGGAGCGGTCCAGCGCTTTGCACTGGATGGCGGACGAATCACGATTCTACAATACGCGCACGGTCGCTTTTTCTTAGAAACACTGAACATGAAGCCAGGAGGTACAGGTCGTGAATAAACATGTCTTGATAACAGGTGGTACGACCTCAGTGGGCCGAGCACTGGTTCGACAAATATGGAGAAAGTTTCCGGATGCAGAAGTCACACTCTTAGCCTGGAGCGAAGAAAAAGCGGTGTATGATACATTACGGACCGAGTTGGAGAGTGAATTTTCTCTGTGGGATGGGCAGTTGACGCTGCACTCGGGTGACATCGGAGATAGTGTGCTCGGTCTTAAGGAAACGCTTTATGAGGAACTCCGCCAAAGCGTTACCCATGTTGTTCACCTTGCCGAGGCGTCTCGCCAATGCATGGACAAGGAAAGGCTCGTCCAAACCAACGTTATTGGCAGTGAGAATGTTGTTTATTTTGCCAGTCGAGCTGAACGCTTACAACTGCTGCTGCATTTCAGTGATGCAGGGGTGGCCGGGATCGCGGCATCGGCTTTTGCCGAGACCGAGTTTGAACACGAGCGAGATTTTCGGAATCTGTACGAACGATCCCAGTATGAAGCCGAGGAGTCGGTCCGATCGCTGCTGGCGAAGACGCCGATCTGCATTTTGCGCGTTGGACATATCCTCGATCCCTGGCGATTGGAGCGATGGCTCAACGAAGCTCGCTGGGCTGCAAAACTGCCGGGCCGGCCAGCCTTGGGCGATGAAACGCCGTTTCACATTGTCGATCCCTTACATGTTGCTGATACATCGGTGCAGTTGCTGGCCGCGGATTCCGCTGCCGGGAAAACATATCATCTAGTGAATCAAAATCCGATGTCGGGGCAGCGTCTTTTTGCAGAGTTAATGCAGGCAAGTTCTGGCAAAAGTCCTGGTGCGACGTGGAATCTTGGCAAATGGAATATCGTGGCTGCGCTGCCGGTGATCGGAGGCCCTTCCAGTCTCAATGCCAGTGAGCGCAGTGCCTTTTACCAAGGAGCTTCCGTAATGCCAGCGTCCGCCGAGGTTTGGCCCGCTCGAACAGCAGAAACCACAGAACTGCTGCGCCATGCCATGGGAGATGGCGACGTTCGGCCGTCGTGAGGCGACAACACTCTTCAGTTCGTTCGCAGGGCCGTTGAACAGCCGTTTTTCTAGAAACGAGGGGTCTCGTGAATACGACGTTTGGTAGGTATGGCAGCATCCCGGCAGAGGACCGACCTATTAGAGATTAGCCAAATGTGACGGTTACTTGGAGACTGGCCGCTGCTGTTTATTGGAATCTGCCATGTTCGGGGTGAAAGATGTTTGATTTACGTGATGCTTCCATGTACAATAGGATGGTATGAGCATGTAGGTTGCAATCACGAATCGGTGGGACATGCGCAGAACCCTATCTCGATGGATTCGCTATGGGAGTCATGCGTGGCGCACAATACTGTGTGGTAGTGAAATATAATCCTCAGCGCGGCTAGGCCTCTGACAGGTTGAATCGAGATCCCAAATGGGTATGGACGCAGAAGCACGAGGGGGCAGGTGAAAAGGGAATGAATGTCTGGACGATTACGGCAGTGGGGATTACGATGGTTTTTGCGATTTTGGTGGTACTTTCCGAAGTCTTGGTATGGGCCGGCAAATGGTTAGGGCCAAAGCCAAAAAAACCAGAACCCGAGACCAGTGATTCGGAGGGCTCAATGGCGATTCAAGATGCCGCTGCAATTATAGGGATTATGCGTACTCTAGGACACGAAGGTAACATAAACATTAAGCGGATTGATTAAAGGAGCGAGCAGAATCATGCCGAAATTCAGGGTGAAAATTGAAGGACGAAGTTATGAAGTTGAGGTAGAACAGTTGGATGGGCAAGCAGCATCGGCTTCGTCAGCACCGGACAGCACGAAATCGAGCGAGTCAGAGTCCGGCGGTGTGCCAGCGGGTAAACAAGTTAAGGCTCCGTTGGCCGGCGCCATCTTGAGTGTGTTTGTCTCGAAGGGCGAGACGGTTAAAAAAGGCCAGGTGCTATTGACGCTTGAGGCACTCAAACTGGAAAATGAAATCACAGCACCGCAGGATGGAACGATTGACTATGTCGTGGCTGAGGGTACATCGGTGGATATCGGCCAAGCACTTGCGGTGATCAACTAGGGGGTTGTATCCATGTGGCAGTTAATATGGGATAGCATGGGATTCGCCGCCTTAGATTTCGGCAGCATTGTTATGCTCGGGGTCAGTGTCCTGTTGCTGTTCTTAGGTATCTTTCGTAAGTACGAGCCACTCCTATTGGTTCCCATTGGCTTTGGTATGGTTTTGGTGAATCTGCCGTTGTCACCCGTCATGGAGGACGGAGGGCTTTTGGCTATCATCTATGAAGGCGTCCGCATCGGCTTGTATCCGCCATTGATCTTTCTCGGTGTAGGAGCGATGACGGATTTTGGACCCTTGATCGCGAATCCCCGCAGTATGTTGTTGGGTGCTGCAGCTCAGGTCGGCATTTTCTTGACGTTTTTGGGAGCTGCGGCCTTGAACTTTAGTTTGCCTGAGAGTGCATCGATTGCTAGTATTGGTGGGGCTGATGGCCCTACATCCATTTTTATCACCGCCCGATTAGCCCCACATCTCTTGGCACCCGTCGCTATTTCCGCATATGCGTATATGGCCTTGGTTCCAATGATTCAACCTCGCGTGGCCCTTTCGCTGACAACGAAGAAGGAGCGAGGTATTGTTATGGGGCAGTTGCGCGAAGTAACGCGTTTAGAGCGACTGCTCTTCCCACTTTTGGTGACCGCTTTCGTCGGCTTGATTATTCCGAGCTCGATACCACTGGTGGGAGCGCTGATGTTTGGCAATTTGCTGCGGGAGTCTGGCGTCACGGTGCGCTTATCCAAGACCGCCCAAAACGAGCTGATAAATATTGTCACGATATTCCTCGGTTTGGCTGTGGGAGCGACGGCGCAAGCAGCTACATTCTTGAATTGGCAGACGATCATGATCTTAGGACTGGGTATTGTGGCCTTCACACTGGGGACAGCCTCGGGTGTTTTGTTCGGCAAATTGGCGTGTGCACTGACCAAGGGTAAAATCAATCCTTTGATCGGTGCCGCGGGAGTTTCTGCCGTACCCATGGCTGCTCGGGTTGTCCAGAAGCTTGGCCAAAACGAAAACCCGGATAACTTTTTGTTGATGCACGCCATGGGCCCAAATGTAGCCGGTGTAATCGGTTCGGCTGTGGCGGCGGGGATTTTCCTGTCACTATTAGGAGGTTAATGGAATGGAACGCAAAACAGTGGGTATCACCGATACGGTTTTTCGTGATGCCCATCAATCATTGTTGGCTACACGCCTGCAGACCAAAGATATGATGGAGATTACCGAGATCATGGACTCCGTTGGTTATCACTCATTAGAGATCTGGGGCGGGGCTACATTTGATAGCTGTATGCGCTATCTAGAAGAAGACCCATGGGAGCGTCTGCGCACTCTGCGTAAGCAGATGCCCAACACCAAGCTGCAGATGCTCTTACGCGGGCAGAATCTTTTAGGCTATCGCCAGTATCCTGACGATCTTGTGGATGAAT
>SLOZ01000061.1 GCA_007132255.1 Limnochordia bacterium
AAGTGATCAACGTTCGCGGAATTCCCATGCGTGTGCTGGATACGGCGGGAATTCGTAGTACCTCGGATCTTGTTGAAAGCCTTGGTGTTGAGCGGGCTCGCGAACTTTGGGAAGAAGCGGATCTAATCATGCATGTCTTGGACGCTAGTATTCCGCTATCTCAGGAAGACTGGGATATACTGGAGAAGACAGCGAATAAGAAGCGTGTGATTGTTGTCAACAAGATTGATCTCCCCCGCTCCTGGCCACTGGAGGATCTCCCACTGGATGCGAGCACGAAGTTGGTGGAAATGTCGCTTCTCGAAGGTGAATTGGAATCACTCTTGGAGACCGTCGTCCAGTTAGTTCATGGTGGACTGCGCTTCCAGTCAGAATCCGCTCTCATTACGCGAAGTCGCCACAAGCAGGCTCTGCAGGAGGCCTTGGACGATCTGTCCCAGGCCCAGAGTACGTTGAACCAAGGACTGCCGGTGGATTTAATCGCCATCGGTCTTCAGGGAGCTTTGGAACATCTAGGAGAGATTACGGGTGAAACTGTGCGTGATACAGTTTTGGAACGCATCTTTGCCCAATTTTGCATTGGAAAGTAGGCTGTTTGTGGATGAAACAGTATGATGTAATTGTGGTCGGTGCGGGCCATGCCGGATGTGAAGCGGCTTTGGCGGCGGCACGTTTGGGAAGTTCGGTTTGTCTGTTAACGATGAACATGGATACGATCGCCCAAATGTCATGCAATCCCGCCATCGGAGGTCCTGCGGCCAAGAGCCATTTGGTCCGTGAAGTTGACGCCTTAGGTGGGCAGATGGGACGGGTCATCGATCGAACGTATCTGAATATCCGGCTTCTCAACACCAGCCGGGGGCCCGCGGTGTGGGCTCTGCGAGCCCAGGCCGACAAGGTCAAATATAAGTCCGAAATGACAATGGCGCTGCAATCGCAGCCGAATTTGGATGTGCGGCAGGCATTGGTGACAGGTTTGCTCGTTGAAGACAACCGCATACGCGGTGTGCGTACCAAGGGCGGCAGTGAGCTTCTTGGAACAACCGTCGTGTTGGCCACCGGCACCTTTTTGCGGGGCGTCCTTGTGGTTGGGGACATCCGCTATTCTGGCGGGCGTATGGGTGAACCGGCGGCCGTAGAATTGTCCGAAGAGCTTGAACACCGTGGTTTTCCTTTGGCTCGATTCCAGACAGCCACCCCACCAAGAATTCACGCAGATAGCGTAGATTATTCAAAACTTACCGAGCAGCCTGGCAGCGAAACACCACTGCGGTTTTCGTTTGATTCAGCGGTCCGGGAGCGCGAACAGATTCCTTGCTGGTATACGCGCACGGATCAGCGGACTATTGCAGTCATTCACAAAAACCTGCATCGATCGCCGATTCAAACCGGAACAGTGTCTGGCAAAGGACCTCGGTTCTGCCCATCCATCGACCGCAAGGTGATCAAGTTTCCTGATAAACACGATCATCAGATCTTCCTGGAACCCGAAGGCGTATTTACGAAGGAACTTTACTGTCTCGGTTTGACAACGGCGATGCCGGAAGACGTTCAAGAGGAAATCCTGCGGTCGATTCCTGGCTTGGAAGGTGCCAAAATTATGCGTACAGGTTACGCGGTGGAATATGACTTCATCCTCCCTTCACAGCTGCAGCCGTCTTTGGAATCTAAGATCGTGGACGGACTCTTCACGGCTGGTCAGATTAACGGCACGTCGGGTTACGAGGAGGCGGCAGCTCAAGGAATTATGGCAGGGATTAACAGCGCCCGCAAGGTCCAGTCTTTGGAGCCGATTACCATTAGTCGGGCCGATGGTTATATCGGGGTCTTGATTGACGACTTAGTGACCAAGGGCACAGATGAGCCGTATCGGATGATGACCAGCAAAGCGGAATACCGTCTACTTTTGCGCCAAGATAACGCCGACTTGAGATTACGACCGATTGGCCGTTCAGTGGGTCTGATCAATGACGAGCAACATCGACGGTTTGAAGAAAAGTGCCGGCAGATCCAAGAAATCCTGCAAGCTATGGATACCGTCCAGATATCACCTACCCAGGAGGTTCGTTCCCGATTGAAATCGCTCGGTTCTGGTGATTTGAAAAAGTCTGTACTACTTGGGGATATTTTGCAGCGCCCGGAAATCTCCTATTTTGACCTAAGTCTGTTCGCTGAACTGCCGCCAGTGAGCGACGATGTGGCCGAGCAGGTGGAGATTGAAGTGAAATTCCGTGGGTACGTGGAGCGCCAACGGAGGCAGATTGAGGAGTTTAAGCGACTGGAGTCCGTGCCGATTCCAAGCGACTTCGACTATCAAGGGGTACACGGGTTGCGCTCTGAAGCAAAAGAGCGGTTGGCAGCCATTGAGCCCACATCATTGGGTCAGGCTTCACGCATTGCCGGAGTCACCCCGGCTGATGTAAACGTGCTGAGCATTGTATTGAAAGGGGCCAATAGTCACCATGTTTCCTGAATCAACAACGTATGATGTGATCGTGGTGGGTGCTGGCCATGCTGGTAGTGAGGCAGCCTTAGCGGCTGCGCGCATGAGCGGAAAGGTTCTGTTATTAACGACGAGCCTAGATGCCATAGCGCTCATGCCCTGTAATCCATCCGTCGGAGGACCCGCCAAGGCCAACTTAGTGCGAGAAATCGATGCTTTAGGCGGAGAAATGGGCCGCAATGTCGACGCAACCTTAATGCAGCTGCGCATGCTGAATACTCGCAAAGGCCCAGCTGTGCGGGCACTACGCGCTCAAAACGATCGCAAACTTTATCAACGTAGGATGAAACACGTTTTAGAGTCCACCGAGGGTCTGTTCGTCAAGGAGGCCTTAGTTGCTGATCTCCTAGTGTCCGGTGGTCGTGTTCAAGGTGTGATGACGGCTGATGGCAGCAAGGTTTTTGCTAAAACGGTGATCCTGGCCACGGGTACGTATCTGCGGGCTGTGATTCATGTTGGCGATTATCAGGAAGCTTCCGGTCCACAGGGACTCAAACCTGCCAACGCTTTGGGTGACAACCTAGGGAAGTACCTACCCACCGCTCGCTTTAAGACAGGAACACCTCCGCGCGTTCATCTCCGTTCCCTAGACCTTTCACAGATGGAGATCCAACCTGGGAATTATTCCCAAGGCGGGTTTTCGTTTGAGACAGGTGAGATCCACATCAACCAACTGCCGTGTTGGTTAACGTACACCAATGATAATACTCACAGAGTCATTCGGGATAATATGCATCGTGCGGCTATGTTTACCGGAGCCATTACAGGTACGGGTCCCCGATACTGTCCTAGCATTGAGAGCAAGGTCGACCAGTTTCCACAGCGGGCAGGTCATCAGGTCTTCGTAGAACCGGAGGGCTGGGAGACCTACGAAGGATATCTCAGCGGTTTGAGCAGCTCCCTCCCCGCCTCCGTGCAGTTAGATTTCCTGCGAACGATACCAGGAATGGAAAACGTGGAAATACTGCGGCCAGGCTATGCTATCGAGTATGATTGTATTGACCCGTTGGCTTTGCGCTCAAACTTGGAGGCCAAGGATGTTGCTGGCCTTTTTTGTGCAGGACAGATTAACGGTACTTCGGGATACGAGGAGGCTGCCGGCCAAGGTTTGGTAGCCGGTATCAACGCTATGCAGAGCATTCGCGACGATGCGCCACTCATTCTGCATCGTTCTCAGGCGTATATTGGGGTCTTAATCGATGACTTGGTAACTAAGGGTACGCAGGAGCCGTATCGGATGATGACGAGCCGAGCGGAATACCGCCTTCTCCTGCGAATGGATAATGCCGATGAGCGCCTTACAAAGATTGGTTATGATCTTGGTCTTGTGTCACAAGAACGGTTTGAACAGTGTCAACGAAAATGGCAGAATGTCTATGATCTAGTGGAATGTCTTGAGCGGACTATGGTTGTTGTCAGCCGGACGAATCAAGAGGTGTTGGCTGAGTTGGGTTCTGCTCCTCTACAGCGGCCACTGCCTGCGGAAGAACTTCTGCGTCGTCCCGAACTGCATCTTCGGGACCTAGCGAAATTGGGGGTAGTTTCACCTCAAAAAGACGATTTGGCGGTGCAAGAACAGGCCGAGGTCATTGTTAAGTATCAAGGGTATATTGACAAACAACAGCGAGCCATCGACCGTATGGAGCGGATGGAACGCCGCTCTCTGTCAACAGTGGACTTCGGTGTCATCACAGGCCTATCACGCGAAGGACGAGAGAAACTTCTAAGGATTCAACCAGAAAACCTTGGCCAGGCGTCCAGGATCTCTGGTGTATCGCCGGCCGATGTGAACGTGCTGCTAGTGTATCTGGAACAGAAGAATCGCGTCAAGACGGGTGGTGACGACAGTGTCCATTGAGGCTCAACTAGAAGCTATGGCTGCAGCTCTTCGGAAACATTCGGAAGACCTAGAGATCGTCATTAAGAGTGAGCATTTGGATCAAATGCTGGAGTATGCTCGGCATGTTTTGATGACCAACAAGACCATGAATCTTACAAGAATCCAATCACCCGAAGAGTTTGCTATCAAACACATTCTGGATTCTTTGGTATGTCTGCGCGCTGGCATTCCCGCGGGTCGCGGCATCGATATTGGTACGGGTGCGGGCTTCCCTGGAATCCCGCTGCGTATCCTAGGTGTAAAACCGATCTTGCTTGTGGACTCTTTGGCTAAACGGGTAGCCTTTCTTAACGAGACCATTGCATCACTAAGGCTAAGTGACGTTGTGGCGATTCACGGACGGGCAGAAGAATTGGGACGTGATCCGGGATATCGCGGATTGTTTCAGTGGGCCGTAGCACGTGCTGTGGCCCCCCTTCCCGTGCTCCTAGAGTATGCCAGCCCGTTTGTGGCTGTTGGTGGAATGGTGCTCTGCATGAAAGGCAGCGATGCGAATGAAGAAATCGAGCAAGCAGGTCGGGCCGTTGCTCGTTTGGCACTGACCGAACGAAATAGAATATATGTTCGTCTACCTTTGGAGATGGGACAACGCTGCTTGATCATCTATGAGAAGACCGGGAGGACACCGCAGGAGTTTCCGCGTAGGCCAGGAGTACCGACGAAGAGACCCCTTTAAGGCTGCTCGTTTCACGCCCGAAAGCTAAAACGAAGAGCTAGCCTCTTCTTTTTGGCGGGTTCTTAGTACAATTAGGAGGAACAGATTAAGAAATACCGAATATAGTTGGTTAGTGGCACGAGAGAGGTGAATCAAGGTTGAAATTGACGGAAATGCTTCGAGGCAAAGTAAAGGAATCCGAAGCGCGATCGAAGTCTGAAGAAGCCTCTTGGCATGAAGAAGTCCAGAGCATTCCGATTCGACTCATCAAAGCAAGTCAGTATCAACCGCGGCTGGAGTTTGCAGAGGACAGCTTGAACGAGTTAGCCAGAAGCATTGATGAACATGGTGTCCTCCACCCCATTGTTTTACGAAAAGCAGATGTTGGTTTTGAATTGGTTGTGGGAGAACGGAGACTGCGTGCGTGTAGAGTACTGGGATGGGAGAACATACCTGCGATTGTCCGAGAGATGTCGAACAAAGTTTCCGCAGAGCTAGCGTTGATCGAAAATCTGCAAAGACGAGACCTAGCGTTCTTTGAAGAAGCGGAAGGGTATCGTAACCTTATAGAAGAGTTTGGTCTCACTCAAGATGGGTTAGCAAAGCGGTTGGGAAAGAGTCAGTCGTCAGTAGCGAACAAGCTGCGGCTGTTGCGATTGCCAATGGAGGTCCGGCAGATTATTTCCCGGGGAATGTTGTCCGAACGGCACGCCAGAGCCATCCTGCGACTGGGTGAAGCTAAAGACCAGAAAAAAGTGGCAGAGCGTGTTGTGGCGAACGAATTGAATGTCAAGGAAACAGAGAAAATTGTAGAAACAATGGTTAAAGGAAACAAAGCAAATAGATTGAAAAAAGCGGAGAAAAACGTAAAAGACAGCAAAAATGACGATTATAGGAATATTGTGAAGAACATAAAGAAACTGACTAACAAGTTGGAATCAAACGGGT
>SLOZ01000511.1 GCA_007132255.1 Limnochordia bacterium
GCCCAAATGGGCCGAAGATGCAAAAATCCAAGAATCGATAATGGCCTGCTGCGGCATCCACATAAAACCAATAATACCCATGGACAGCGTCACCGATACAATGGTGCGGTTCAGCGGATACAAAACAACGGTGATGGCCAAGAGCGTCATGCAGAGAATGTGTACGCGCTTAACAGACCGCGTCAGATCACAGATATAGCCCCAGAACGTTTGGCCTAAGACACCCATACCCATCATCACTGACATGGCAAAGCCGATTTCGGTATTACTGAAACCGGCCTCCCGCAGATAATATACATTGAATCCTGCAAAGGCTGCCCAAGCGCTGAAGAAAAAGGCCTGGAGCAGACTGAATTGTCTCATGGTGTTCAAACATCTAACCCTCTTTCGTTCCGCAGTCAAAGCCTAGCGCTGCGGCAGGTTCGCCACCAATGTCCGCAGATACTGCAAAAACGGTTCCCGGAGATCCGGCCGCTGCAGGGCCGTTTCGACCGTGGCCTCCAAAAATCCCTGTTTGTTGCCGACATCATAGCGACGACCTTCAAAATGGTAAGCGTAGACAGACTCCTGCTTCAGCAGCATACGCAGGGCATCGGTCAGCTGAATTTCTCCGCCCTGCCCCGGCGGCGTCTGTTCGAGAATCGAGAAAATCGCAGGCGACAGCACATAGCGTCCCAGGACCGCCATTTGGCTCGGCGCTTGGCTGGTGGCTGGCTTTTCCACCATATCGTTCATGGCCAGCAGACCGGGCTCTAGTTCCGTGCCGGATACAATGCCATACTTACTGACGTCTTCTGGCGGTACGGGCTGGACGCCCAAGATGCTGCCGCCTAAGCGCTGGTGGACAGCCAACAGCTGCCGCAGGCACGGTGTTTCGCTCATCACCACATCGTCACCCAGCAAAACAGCAAACGGTTCATCGCCCACAAAGCCCTTGGCCTTGGCCACCGCATGACCCAAACCGCGCGGCTCCTTTTGGCGAACGTAAAGAAGCTCAGCCATGCCGCTGATGCGCCGCACCTCTGCCAACATCTCCGCATCGCCCCTATCCCGCAGCGCATGTTCCAGTTCTACAGTGCGATCAAAGTGGTTTTCGATGGCGGTTTTGTCGCGCCTAGTTACGACCAGGATCTGCTCGATGCCTGACTGCACAGCTTCTTCAATAATGTACTGCAGGGTCGGTGTATCGACAATGGGCAGCATTTCTTTGGGAACAGCCTTGGTGGCCGGCAGAAACCGCGTTCCCAGGCCGGCTGCGGGTATGACAGCTTTGCGAACATCCACGTTAGTTCCCTCACTTCGCATGGTGCAACGAACGGATCTGTCTGCACCCATTTCACACTTCTTACGTTTATTCCCTGCCGTGCCCTCAAATTCCTGCCCGCTGGAGCGCATTCCCAGCGCGACAAAGCCGCCGGCCAGGGCCGACGGCTTGAGGTTATCTGCGAGCAATCGTTCTTTCTAGAATGGTGAATCCGGGAAGTAGAAACGCTCAGCATTTTCCGGGGTAATCAGCGGCGAGTCAATGATGTACGTTCCCATGAACGGTGCATCGCTGACAAAGACCAACGCAGTTACTTCCATTGCTGTGGCGATCATTGCTGGAGGATAGAGAACGTTAACCGGTGTGAGACGGTCACCTTCCATAACCCGAGCAATAACTTCTTTCATGCCGGCGCCAGGAATGATGAACAGTTCATCTTCACGGCCTGCTTGTTTCACAGCTTCGATAACACCCAATGCGATATCATCGTCCTGTGCCCAAACAGCATCGATTTCGGGGAAGCGTGCCAGGAAGTCCTGCATGACTTCAAAGCCGTCATCACGGTTCCAATAGGCGTAGGCCCAGTCGAGAACCTCGATATCGGTTTCGTCAACGACTTCCATGAAAGCGTCAAAGCGCTGGTTGTCAATGACGGTTGGAATACCGCGCAGAATGACAATCTTACCTTCGCCGCCCAATGCTTCTACCATGTATTCGCCAGAGACACGGCCCATGGCAGGGTTGTCGCCGGCTACATAGATATCTTCAATACCTTCCCGAGCAAGCCCGCGGTCCACCACAGTCACGAAGACGCCGGACTGCTTGACAAAGTCCACAGGATCGGTCAACGGATCGGATTCGAAAGGAAGAATCACAAGCGCATCGATGTTGTGAATCGCGACCAAGTCTTCCAGGTCATTGGCTTGTTCACCGGCGCTGCCGGCTGTGAGCAGAACGATGTTAATGTTAGGATGCTGTTCCTGCAAGCGGTCAGCGGTAACACGAGCCCAATAGTTGACGCCTCCGGTCCAACCATGGGTAGCGGCTGGAATCGAGACACCGATGGTTACCTGATCCTGGGCCAACACTTGACCCGGGACGAAGAGAGCTGCAGCCAAAACCAATACCAGCAGAATACCAAGTACTCGTTTCATTGATTTCGCTCCTTTCAAGTCGTTACATTCCCTGCATCATACAAACCAAACCAACAGTAAGACCTGTCACCTCCCTTTGCCGCTGCGCTGGACCAGCACAGCCACAATGATAATGACACCTTGGACAGCACCATTCAGATACTGGCTGATGGCGTCTGTCAAGTTGAGAATGTTGCCGATCATACTGAGCATAATGGCTCCGGCCACAGTCCCCCACAATCTGGATGTTCCGCCTTTCAGCGCTGTGCCGCCAATAATCACTGCGGCGATGGCCTCCAACTCCCATAAAACCCCGGTGGACGCCGACGCTGAACCAAGACGCGGTACATAGATAATCGTGGCTACCGCCACGCATAATCCCTGGACGACGTACGTCAGGGTGCGGATACGGTCCACATTGATGGCAGAATACGCGGCGACATCGGCATTGGAACCGATGGCCAAACAGTAGCGCCCGAATCGGGTCTTGTTGAGAACAATCCAGCCGATAACAGCCACTACAAAGAAAGCCCAAAGCGGAATGGGAATACCCAAGAAAGATCCGTAATAAACCGGTCGATAAATGCCCCGAAGTTGAAAACTCAACGACAGTGTGCCGCCGTCAGCAAGATACGTAACTAAGGATCGATAAATACCCATGGTCCCTAAGGTAACGATGAACGAATCAATGCGCCCTTTCGTCGTGACCAAGCCATTGGCAAGACCAGCAGCTAAACCCAAGGCTACGGACAACCCCATGCCGATCATAACCGTAGTCCAGTTCACACCGACGGTGTTGACGAAGTGGTTCATGGCAATGATCATAACTCCGGAGATAAACGCTGCCATCGAACCCACCGAGAGATCAATACCGCCAGCACTGATGACGAAGGTAGCGCCCACAGCAATAATGCCAATAAACGCACTGCGAGTCAGAACATTGGTCAGGTTAGCACTGGAGATAAAGGTTGCGTTAATCATGGTACCAAGAATCATTAACAGAGCAAGGGCCACAAACGGCCCTAGTGTCCGAAAATCCAACGTAAACCGTGACGCCCCCTGCGTTTCAGCCGGCGCTTTGCTGCTCATTGTTATTGCCTCCCTTAATGCCCATGGCGTAGCGCATAATCTCTTCTTCGTTGATAGCGGCGCCGCTGACATCGCCCACGATGTGGCCACTGCGCATCACTATAATGCGCTGGCAGACTCCGATCAGCTCCGGCAGTTCTGACGAAATCACGATGATCGACTTGCCCTGCTTGGCCAGTTCATGAATGAAGAAATAGATCTGCTGCTTCGTACCGACGTCGATGCCGCGCGTTGGTTCGTCGAGAATAAGAATCTCAGGATCGACTTCCATGATCTTACCCAACGCCACTTTCTGCTGGTTGCCACCGCTTAAGGTGTTGATGACAGCCGTATTGGAGGGCGCTCGGATCTCGAACTCCTCGATCGCCTTGCGCAGTGACACCGCTTCCGCCGTCTCGTCAATCATGCCCAAGCGCCGGACATATTGTTTCAGGGCCAGCAGTGTTAAGTTAAATCCCATGGTCTTTTCCACCAAAAGACCTTTGCCCTTGCGGTCTTCGCTGAGATAGACAATATTGCGGCTGATCGCATCCCGATAGGCGTGGATCGACGCCGTTTGGCCGTTCACCTCTATCTGACCACTGCTGCGCTGGCGCAGGCCCACGATGGCTTCCATCAACTCCGTTCGGCCCGATCCTACCAAACCAGCAAAGCCTAGAATTTCCTGCCGCTTCAGGTGAAAGGAACAATCAACGGCATAGCCCGGACTGGTGACTCCCCGAACGTCTAAAACCGTGTCCGGTTTCGGCTCCAAATCCTTGTCAGGGAACATGTCCTTCATCTCGCGGCCCACCATCATGGTGGCCATCATATCTTCGGTCAGCTCGCCGATTGGCTGTGTAGCCACCTTGTAGCCATCGCGCAGCACAGTGACTGTATCGGCCAATTCCTTCACTTCGTCCAGTTTATGTGAGATGTAGATCACGGAGACGCCTTTGGCCTGCAGCGAGCGGATCAAGCGAAACAAAACATTGATTTCACTGCGTGTCAAAACAGCCGTCGGTTCATCCATAATGAGGACATCCGCATTGCGGGACACCGCCTTGGCGATCTCCACCATCTGCTTTTGCGAGACGGACAAGTTCTTGACTCTGGCATTGGGCGAAACATCGGTTTCGAGCGATGCCAAGACTTCACGGCTGTGCTCTTTCATGTAGCGTTTATCCAAAAATAGACCACGCCGCCGTTCCTTACCTAAGAAGATGTTCTCCTCGACGGTCAGATCGTTGGCTAGATTGAACTCTTGATGGATCATGCAGATGCCCGCGTCCTCGGCATCTTTGGTCGACTGAAACTTCACCGGTCTATCCCGGAGAAGCACCTGGCCCTCTGTGGGTTGGTGATAGCCAGAAAGAATCTTCACCAACGTCGACTTGCCGGCGCCGTTCTCACCGATGACGGCATGAATCTCCCCGGGCTGGAGTTCGAAATCCATATCGAAAAGCACCCGCACCGGGCCAAAATCCTTACATAGGTTGGTCGTTCGCAGTATTGGCCCCGCCATCTGCATTCGCTCCTTTATCGCAGCGCTGCCTTGGAAAACACCACTGGAATCCAGTCAAACGTGTCCAAAGAAACCACGCCGCAGTTCATTTTTTGCAGACGTGCTTTCCTGGTATAATTACTCGCTCATCCACAAAATTCCTTTTGCATTCCGCACTTTTTTGTTAACGCCCCAAATTAAGAGTGACATCTTGCAGGAAAAATCCGGTATGGCCCGTAATTTATACACTGAGATACCATTAGGCCTAGGAGGTGCGTGAATGATAGAAGGAAAGCAAACAGCAGGGCGTGGCCCGCTGCTGACCTTCGGTATGATTGGAGGCGGTACCGGCTCGTTCATTGGTGATGTCCACCGCAAAGCTGCCGTATTCGATGGCAAATCCCAATTAGCCGCCGGTTCTTTCTCGCGTTCGTGGGAAACGACCGTAGAGACAGGACGCCAGTTGGGCTTGCCAGAAGACCGGCTCTACAAGGACTTTACGGAAATGGCCGTCAAAGAAGCGGCCCGTGAAGACGGTATTGATTTTGTCGTCATCGCCACACCGAACTACGCCCATTACAAAGCAGCGAAGGCGTTTTTGGAGAATGGCATCCACGTAGTCTGTGACAAACCTGTAACCCAGCGCGTTGAAGAAGCCGAAGAATTGGCCCAATTGGCCCAAGAAAAAGACCTATTGTTCGCTGTTACCTATGCGTATTCGCAGTGTCCCATGGTTCGACACGCGCGCGAAATGGTGCGCCGCGGTGACATTGGTGACATCCGAGTTGTCGTGGCGGAGTATTCCCAAGGTTGGTTGGCCGCGGAACTAGAAAAGACAGGCCAGCGGCAGGCAGCTTGGCGCACAGATCCCGATATGGCTGGCATTTCCAACTGTACCGGAGATATTGGCAGTCACATTGAGCATACCGTTTCCTACATCACAGGTCTTGAAATTGACTCACTGTGTGCTCGTCTGGATGCCTTTGGCGAAGAC
>SLOZ01000377.1 GCA_007132255.1 Limnochordia bacterium
CCTAGTGGCGAACACCTTCCGTAATACGTTAATTATCGAGCACAGGGGCTCTGTTATCACTGGAAAACTGTTCAACGATGACATCAAGGATGGGCGCATTGAGAGCGATGGCTCGGTTCACTTCATCCGCTCTGGCCCGAACCAAGTGTATACCGGAACTATCTCCACCACGGCCCAAGGCCAACTAAGGCTGTTTGGAACCTTTGATTGCCCCGTAACCGGTGGTCGTAATTTGACTTGGGAAGCTATTCGGAAATAGTCAACACTCGCATTGTGAACGGAGTGTCACGCAAAGAGGCACCGCAGCGCGGGTGCCTTTTTCCATGGGAGCCGCACGAACGTTGCTCTCCTGTTGTCTGGCTTTTGCAGTAGACAAGATCGTTTAAGGCTGAAGGGGCCGACGGTCTCTTAAGCTCCGTTCGCCATTTGACCGCAATAGCCCTTCCGGTATAGACTAAAGGCAATAGTCCTGTTGGGGTCTAGGAGACCTGTTTCACAGAGATCGATGCGTGGTTTACGAGTGAGCTCAAAACGCCTTTCAACAGGCGTTTCTCAAAAATGAACGGCGAACTTTGGGCGTTGGAACCCAGCTATGCAACAGGCCTGCTAGGAACCTATGCGAGTGACAGGAACATTTGTCGGCACATGGACACAGCAGATGACTGTGTCGGTGCGAACCATTTTGAAACAGAAGAGAATGGAGTGATGGCCTATGAAAGAAAAAGTGCGTGTTGGAATCATTGGAACGGGCGGAATCGCTGGGGCCTATGCCCGAGCCTACCACGAACTAGAAGACCTGGTGGACGTGGTTGGACTCTGCGACATCGTACCGAACAAAGCAGCGGCTTTTGGAGAACGATTTGGCTTTGACAAAGCACAGACCTTTGAGAACCACAAGACCATGCTCGACCGCCTAGATTTGGATGCCGTGAGTGTGTCCACCTACAACACAGCCCATGCCGGACCCACCATCGATGCCTTAAATGCTGGTCTGCATGTGATCTGTGAAAAGCCCATGAGCGTCACGTTGGACGAAGCGGTGGCGATGGCGAAAGCGGCGAAGAAGAACAAGCGCATGCTCTCCATAGGATTCCAGACGCGGTATGATCCCAATGTAATGGCCGTGCGAGAGTTGGTACAATCGGGTATTCTAGGAGATATCTATTACGTGGAAACTGGCGGCGGACGACGACGTGGAATTCCGGGCAAGACCTTTATCAGCAAAGAAGAAGCGGGCTTTGGAGCCATCGCAGATATCGGCTGTTATCCCTTGGACATGGCCCTGAACGCTCTGGGATACCCTAAACCGCTGACGGTGTCGAGCTATGCCAGTGATTTCATGGGCAAGAACCCAAAATACGCTGTCGGGCCAAGGGGTCGCAACTGGGATCCAACCAAGTTCAACGTGGAAGACTTCGGTGTTGCATTAGTCCGCCTAGAAGGAGGCTTGGTGCTCAATTTCAAGATCGCCTGGTCTATGCATATGGATACCTTGGGTCCCGCCATGTTTCTTGGCAAAGACGCTGGACTCAAAGTAACGTCTGACTATATCGGGCCCTATGGTGGTGGTTGGGGAGCGATCGCGGGCATCGAGTTATTCCATGATATTCATGGCCACAGCACATCGAGTCCGATTCCCATTAAAGAACGGCAGCGCAACGTCTTCACAGAAAAGGTCAGAGACTTTGTGACGAACGTCCAAAACGGTGGCGAGGCACCCATCCCTGGATTGCAGATCGTGCGCAACCAAGCGGTCATCGATGGCATTTTTCGTTCAGCCCAAGAAGGTCGGGAAGTGTCCATCGACATTCCAGAGATTTAAGCACACCAAACCCAACGAAGCAAGTGCGCCCGGGTGGTGCTCTTGCTTCGTTGGTCCAATGGGCCTGTCCATAACGGACAAGATGCCGGACAACCGGACTACCGTAATTGCGGGCAGTTCTTACGCTCGCCGCCCTAAAAACGCTCATGCAAAACGCCACGCCGGTCGACCAACCGCCAATTACGATCATAAGCATTCCTCCGCCGGGGTATCATGAAGCCTAGAAACGTGTTGATAAAGTGCCCTGGCGAGTTCATAACAAGAGACTCGAAATCTCTTTAGCAGCGATTTCACCGAGGTGTTCGGCATGATTTCGCTCGGGATACCGGGAAAATCAACACGTTCCTAGCAGACCTGTTTCACAGAGAACAAGGCGTGGTTTAGGACCGAGTACGAAATGCTGCATAGCAGGCATTTCCCCGAGCGGAACAGTCAACGTTGGGCGTTGGACCCGGTCTATGCAACAGGCCTGCTAGGTCGGTGACTACCTGCAATGGATCCAGCGGCACGCCAGCGGGAAAGCAGTTCCCAGGTGGGATTTGCCCCGTTAGGTGGAGCTCCATCCGTTCAACGATGAACCTAGACGCTTAGCCCGATTCAGCACATGGTCTGCATCGTGGTCCTGAAGATCGATTTTGCGCTCAAGGATTCATGCGTGCAGGAAACAGTCCGTCGAACGTAGGCGGTTAAAGGGATGCCAAACAGGTTGGCATGGACAGAAGCGCACAGTCTTAGACTTCGATTCATGTCTCCTGCATCAAATACCTAAGAAAAGCTGCACAACCCATGCTTGTTCAGTCCATATCCGCAAAAATGAAAGCACGCTCCGTACGCTGCCTGCGGCAGCTTAGGAGTTACATCCTGAGCGGTGATGCATTGGCCTTCTGGCCATAACCTCCATCGTGTTTCGATTTGCTTCCCACTTTACAGCCAGAAGCAAATTCTGTCCCTCAAAATAGACCAGTCATTCCTATGGGCGGGGAACAGTTTTCATGGCACTAGCCATGGTGCCATGACCCCGGTGAACTTGTCGCCGGCACCAAACAACAGGAGATGGGCCCAAGCCACATGGCTGCCGCAATTGCCATACGGCAGTTCAGGAGACCTGTGGTTTTGACGGACTGCCCCTGCCAAAAGGCAAGCATTCCTGGCGATTCGGGTAAACCCATCCGGGACTAGTACCCTTCGAAACCAAACAGGCTCTTCTGGTGTTGCTCATGCTTCGTCTCAAGAGAACCACGGTTCGCCCTGAACCGAGCTGAGCACCTTGTCAGGACCGCTGGTGTGACTTAGGGGCGGCGGCGTGGGTTATGTAGCGCGGTCCGAATTCAAAGGATAAGCAGGGAACACCGCATGGTCGGTTAGGATGACAAAATAGTCCACCCGGATGACCTCAATCACTGCTGCTCACCAGGGAAGATTCTAAAGATCGCCCTTGTGCCTGTGAGCTGGCAGACCATTGACACACCACACGTAAAAAAACACCACTCCAATGAGTGGTGTTGAGATCCATGAAACCCGTTGTCCATGGGTGTATGCAATGGTGGACCCAAGCGGGATCGAACCGCTGACCTCTAGAATGCCATTCTAGCGCTCTCCCAGCTGAGCTATGGGCCCGAAAAGTGGTACCCCCAAGGGGATTTGAACCCCTGCCTTCGCCGTGAAAGGGCGGTGTCCTAGGCCACTAGACGATGGGGGCGGGTACATAAAATATAGTGGTGGTCCCTACTGGATTCGAACCAGTGACCTCTACCATGTCAAGGTAGCGCTCTAACCAACTGAGCTAAGGAACCTCACGGTCAAAAATGGTGCCCAGAGCCGGAATCGAACCAGCGACACGAGGATTTTCAATCCTCTGCTCTACCGACTGAGCTATCTGGGCACAGACTGAGAGGTTTGCCACCTTCCCGAGGAAAGAAAATGGCGGAACCGACGGGACTCGAACCCGCGATCTCCGGCGTGACAGGCCGGCGTGTTAACCAACTACACCACGGTTCCACTGGTGCGGAAGAAGGGACTTGAACCCTTACAGGATTAACTCCTACAAGGCCCTCAACCTTGCGCGTCTGCCAATTCCGCCACTTCCGCTGGCAAGCCTTGGCACTCCAGGTAATGCTGGAGCCGATGACCGGATTTGAACCGGTGACCCCTTCCTTACCATGGAAGTGCTCTACCTGCTGAGCTACATCGGCACAAATGGAGCGGTAGACGAGACTCGAACTCGCAACCTTCGCGATGGCAACGCGATGCTCTACCAATTGAGCTACTACCGCATATGGTGGGCGAAACAGGGCTCGAACCTGTGACCCCCTGCTTGTAAGGCAGGTGCTCTCCCAGCTGAGCTATTCGCCCCTAGTCTGAAGGGCTTGTGCTAGCGCCTCCAGACAATTTCAAAGTATACCAGCAGCCATATCAAAAGTCAACGCTTTTGCCTCATTTTCCTACAAGTTTTTTTCGGCAAACGGACGTCCTCGAAAACCCCATCACCAAAGGCTTCAAACGCATGCCATAATTTCCAGATAGTTGCGTCTTAAAGGTCCGCGCACTATAATAAGAAGTGTACACCGTACAAGCCTTTACTTTCGAATGGAGGGGTTCTTGTGTTAAAAAGAACGATTGCATTTTGGTCAATCACACTGTTGGTGTTAACCATGGTCAGTGCAGCAGCCACAGCTAACGTGATGGAGACATCGGGGGTGCTGCGGAGTCTGGCGCTGGAAGCGGCTGAGGAATATGTTGACGAAGGCGTGGCCTATCTCTTAGGAGGCCAAACTACCTTACTAGACTATATCGTGGGCGTCCGAGAGGGACGAATGCCTGGTGTGGATGTAGGTGTTGACGCTTCCGGGCTCATTCGCAATGTCTTCCGCCGCCAGCAGCCAGATATGCGCTTCTACGCTGGACCCGGTGGGCCGATCCGACGCAACGTCAACAGCGCTGCTCTCTACCACTACAATTCCCGAAGCCTGCGTTTGGATGAAGCGGAACCTGGAGATCTCATCTTCTTCGAGAATGAAGATGGCAACATCATAGGTTTGGGTTTGATCAGTCGCATTACGACGTCATCCGTCCATTTTATTACAGCCTCGGCCAATGCTGGCACAGTCATTGAAAGCCATGCGTTAATCGGAGGCGATTACTGGAACAGCAGTATAGCCGGCTTGGGCCGTCTCACCTACACCATTGCGCAGTAGTTTATCAACCACGTCCGGCTTGGTCATTTCGATACCGCAACTCACTATAGAATAGAAAGGTTGACATTATGCGCTCTTATCTTGTTCGAACTCTGAATGCTATGGCCATCGGATTGTTTGGGTCGTTGATCATCGGCGTAATCATTGAACAACTGGGTCTGCTTATGAACGTTTCACTCCTCGTTGATCTGGGCCAGGTGGCCAAGTTCGTAATGGGTCCGGCCATCGGTGTGGCGGTGGCCTATGCGCTCAAAGCACCGCCTTTGGTATTGGCTGCCGCTGCAGCAGCTGGAGCCATTGGGGCAGGCACCATAACACCCGTCGATGGCAGTTATGTTGTGCGCATTGGTGAGCCTGTGGGCGCCTTTGTCGCTGCGTTGGTAGGTGTTGAGGTGGGTCGGTTTGCGGCAGGCAAGACACCCATAGACATCTTAGTACAGCCGGCAGCGACCATTTTTGCCGGCGGCATTACCGGGTTCCTGATCTCGCCTGTCATTGCCAGCTTTATGACGGCCCTAGGGCAGCTGATCAACGAAGCCACTGCCCTGCACCCCTTCCCCATGGGAATCGCCGTGGCCGTTGTTATGGGTATGCTCTTAACGCTTCCCATTTCTAGCGCAGCTATTGCTATTTCGCTGGGCTTGAGCGGCTTGGCGGCCGGTGCCGCCACGGTTGGCTGCTGTTCCCAGATGGTCGGTTTTGCCGTATCCAGTTTCAAGGAAAATCGCTGGAGCGGACTGGCAGCTCAGGGTTTGGGTACGTCCATGCTGCAGATTCCCAACATTGTTCGTAATCCGCGCATCTGGATCCCCCCCACACTAACGGCGGCCATTCTTGGTCCACTTGCCACATTGGTATTCAAGATGGAGAACGTTCCGACCGGCGCCGGCATGGGTACCAGCGGTCTAATCGGTCAAATCGGCACGTTGACAGCCATGGGCC
>SLOZ01000082.1 GCA_007132255.1 Limnochordia bacterium
ACCGCTGGCGGCACAGGAAACCGCTGTTGCCGAACATGATCTGCCGACCGAGGTTTCACAGACCTTCAAGGTGACGGAACCGCAGTTATGGACCTTAGACACCCCGTCAATCTACACAGTGCAGAGCCAAGTGTTGGTTAACGAAGAGATTGTCGATACAGTGACAACGCCGTTTGGAATCCGCTCCGTAACCATCGATCCTGTAAATGGCTTCCAGCTCAATGGCGAAAGCATTTTGCTGAAAGGAGGCTGCGTCCACCATGACTGTGGTGTCTTGGGAGCAGCTGCTTACGATCGCGCCGAGGAACGGAAAGTAGAGCTGCTGCAGGCCAGCGGTTTCAATGCGGTCCGCTGTGCCCATAATCCACCATCACCGGCTTTCTTGGACGCCTGCGACCGGCTGGGCATGTTGGTCATCAACGAAGCCTTCGACTGCTGGCAGGAAAGCAAGAATGTCAACGACTACGGAGTGGTCTTCGAGACGTGGTGGCAGGAGGATATCGCTTCGATGGTGCGTCGGGATCGCAATCATCCCAGCGTTATCATGTGGTCCACCGGTAACGAAATCCTTGAACGCGACGGCCGCAACGACGGCTATCGATACGCCCGCCAACTGGCCGAATCGGTCCGCCAGCTGGACCCAACTCGGGCCATCACCAACGGTTTGTGCGGGCTTTGGTACGATCCAGAAGCCAGCGGTTTAGCGGCTAACCTAGCCAACCAGGATCACGATGACAAGGACCATTGGGGAGCCTTGACGGCACCATTTGCCGAACCGTTAGATGTGGTTGGGTATAACTACCTGCGCCATCGCTATGCCGAAGATGCCGAAAAGTTTCCAGGTCGGATCATATGCGGTACCGAAACATTCCCTAAAGAAGCCTTTGAGTACTGGGAAGCCACCGAGACCCTGCCCCACGTGATTGGCGATTTCGTATGGACAAGCTGGGATTACTTAGGCGAAGCCGGCATTGGCCACGTTTGGTATGATGGCCAGAAGGGCTTTCTCGGGGAGTATCCCTGGCACCAAGCCTACTGTGGTGACCTCGACATCTGCGGCTTCAAACGACCACAATCCTATTATAGGGACTGCGTTTGGGGAATCGCCCAGCAGCCGTATCTGGCTGTCTACAAACCCGAACACCATGGCAAGGACGCAGATATCTCCGCATGGGGCTGGCCCGACGTCGTTCACTCCTGGACATGGCCGGGTTGGGAGCAGCAGCCGACCACAGTCGACGTCTACTGCGTTGACGACGAGGTGGAATTACTAGTAAACGGCAGATCGTTGGGCCGCAAACCAGCTGGAAAAGCGCAGCGTTACACGGCATCATTCGACGTGGTTTACGAACCCGGGGTCTTGACCGCTGTGGGCTACCAGCAGAATCAAGAAGTGTCTCGCAGCCAGTTAGTGACTGCCAGCACACCGACTCGTATCCAATTGACGCCGGATCGGACACAACTGCGGGCTGAGTACGGTGACCTCGCCTTTGTCACGGTCGAACTGCTGGATGAAGCTGGGCATATAGTGGACAATGCAGACGAGCAGCTGTTCTTCACAGCCAGCGGTGTCGGAAGCGTCGTCGCTGTGGGCAACGGTGATCCAGTCAGCGAAGAAATGTATGTCGGTTCCAGCCGCAAGGTCCATCAGGGCCGGGCATTGGTCGTACTGCGTACATCTGGGGAAGCCGGCGGTTTGAGTCTTAACGTGTCGGCCGAAGGCATTCCGGCAGCAGAACTGCAGCTAACTGTGGTCGATTGAGCAACTGCTGACAACTGCCGTTTCGCAGCAAATTGAATGAGACCCTTCATCGTTGATGAAGGGTCTCTCTGTTTCTTTGGATTCGGCGGCACATGCTGCTGGCTACCGCCTATGCCGTGTCACGCTCAGCACAAAGCTGCGTGCCACCCGCTGTTAGACCTTGACCGTCCAACCAAACGTATCCTCGAGGCTGCCTGTTTGGATACCCGTCAGGGTTGTGTAGAGTCGTTTGGCCAATGGGCCAGTTTCTTTGCTGATCTTGATGATTTCCGATCCCCAACACAACTCACCAATGGGAGAGATCACGGCAGCGGTTCCAGTTCCGAAAGCTTCTACCAGCTTACCTTCTTGAAAAGCCTGGTGCAGCTCGTCGATGGACAGTTTGCGCTCACTGACCTTCACATCCCAGCTGCGCAGTAGCTCCATGACAGATTGGCGCGTAATACCAGGAAGAATCGTGCCTTCCAAGGGTGGCGTTATGACTTCATCGCCAATTTGGAAAAAGACATTCATGGCACCGACTTCCTCTACGTATTTCTGCTCTACACCATCAAGCCACAGCACCTGCACGTAGCCCTTTTGCGCCGCTTTCTGCTGGGCCTTCAGACTGGCTGCATAATTGCCGGCCGTCTTCGCATACCCAGTCCCGCCGCGCACCGCTCTTACAAATTCGGTCTCTACATAAATATTGACCGGGTTGATGCCCTGTGGATAGTATGCTGCAACCGGAGAAAGGATAACGATGAACTGGTAGTTTTGCGATACCCGCAGTCCCAAGAATGCATCCGTGGCAATGATAAATGGACGAATATACAGCGACGTACCTTCCGCCTTGGGAACCCACTGGCGCTCCAGATCCACCAAGGTCTTCACCGCTTCCAGGGCAAACACCTCATCAATGGGCGGAATGCAGATCCGGTCATTGCTTTGGTTAATCCGCTGCATATTCTGCTCCGGCCGAAACAGCTGGATGGCCCCATCAGCAGTGGCGTAAGCCTTCATACCCTCAAAGATAGCCTGGCCATAGTGGAACACCGCAGTAGCAGGATCATATTCCAATGGTCCGTAGGGAACAATGCGAGCATCATGCCAACCCTGCTCAGGGTTGTAATCCATAATGAACATGTGGTCGGTGAATATCTTACCGAACTGCAGGTTGCTCTCGTCGGGCTTTTGTTTCGGGGTATCTGTCTTGTTAACAGTTATGTTCATCCGCCATCACCCTTTCCTTTTTGCCTTTTGTAGCCAAAGTTCGCCTCGTTTTGAGCATAACCCTGCCGCCGAAGTAATTTTCCTCGTCCCGTACTAGCCACACCACAGACCCAGGCAAGTTTGGCACAGCATGGCAGCATGTTGCCTTAATACCCATTCAGGCATGGAATCCCCCCTACCAAAGACGCCTCGACCCAACCGCAGCGGAATCGAGGCGCCTATGCTGCTGCTCAAAGAGTAATCCTACGAACGCGGTACGAAAGCAGCTCGAAAAGCTTCGACCAACACGGGCGGTCCGGACAGCATATCTCCGGCGTTTAACGGTCGGAAGTGACCATCCCAGTTCACGGCAAGACCGCCTGCTTCCCGCACTAGCAGTGCGCCTGCAGCAATATCCCAAGGATTTGTTTGCAGGTAGAAGGCCATATCCAAACGGCCACTGGCGGCATAGGCCATGCCCAAACATGTGGAACCGAGCATGCGTACATTGCCAACACGCTTCGTGAAGTCGGGGTGAAGTACGGGATGACGAACGTTTTGCGGACTGTCGTGCAGTTCTGTTCCCAAGGACGATTGGGTCAAATCGGTCTGCTGCGAAACTTGAATCGGATGGTCATTGCAAAACGCCCCTTGGCCTTGGGCTGCAGAAAACACTTCATCGTGGTAAGGATCCACCACAGCCCCGACCAGAGGGCGCCCATGGTGCAGAAGGGCCACAGATACACTGAAGAAAGGAATGCCACTGATATAATTCATTGTGCCATCGATCGGATCGATGACCCACAGATACGGCGCATCGATATTCTGCGACAGAACTTCTTCGGTCAAGATACCATGTTCAGGGAAACGATCTTGGATGGCACTGACAATGTGACGCTCCGCTGTTAGATCCGCCTCCGTGAAAAAGTCGGCCCTGCCCTTGCGAGTCAACGTGTGTTCACTGCGCCAAGCCCTGAGTGCACCGTTGGCCGCGCTGCCAGCCGTCGTTCTGCAGAAGTCAAGAGCTTCGTTTAGCGACTGTTTCATATCTACACCGCCTTAGGTTACAAGATATCCTTCATGGACGAGAATGGCAAACGAACACGGCACCGTGCATTGGTTTAGCGAAAAACACTGCCGAGGCTTGACACCAAGATATCGGCATGCGCTGAGCCGTAAAGACCATAAGGATCAATCAAGCAGGTTCCCATGCCCAGCTGCGCCGCCGGATACACATCGTTAAGGTAGTTATCTCCCACGGCTAGGCAGCGTTGAGGGGCGAGATCGAGCTCAGCCATAATCCGCTGCAATACAGCCTTGCTGCACTGCGGTTTTCGGCTGTCAGGATATACAGCGTGAACGATGTCGGTTAAGCCCAAATGGTTCAAGATCCGCTTAGTATCGGCCAAATCCGAATTGGTAGCAACGACTAATTGTGTCGATTCCCGTAGACCTGCAAGTCCTTCCTTAACACCGGGTATGGGCGTCAGTGATGCAGCATCGCTGGCCAGATAGTCCTTGGCCGCCAGATAGGCATCATAGGTTGAATCCACACCATGGTGATAGGCACAAGCGGTGGGGATCCACCAATGGTCACCTATGGAGATCATCCACTGCATGTCGAATGCTACAGGGTCACTATAGAAGCGTCGGCGTTGGCGTTCGTCGAGTTCCTCACCCTGCCAATCCCATGCCCGCTGCACGCGCCCTTCGGGTGTAGCCTCTACTACTAAATCCCGGCGGCGGTCGTACACTCGCCCCATGCGCAGCACATGACGGCCCTGCTTCGCGGCGGCTTCGTCCTCCAGATACGCAGACCGATTGGCCTCGGGAAGCTTGTCTGCGAGGCGTTGCGAGAAATATGCAAAGTGATCTGTGTCTTCGTAGAGGGTGCCATCAAGGTCAAAAATAATGGCGTCCCATTGGCTCCAATCCATGCGCTATCTCCTCGTTTCTGTCCTTCCCTGGCAACTGGCTGTTAAGCGCAGGCCACCGCTGCGACTGTTTTCTATACAATACGTTTTCGCACATAAGCACTGCTATAATCGATGACGGTAACGACCACCACAATGGCAATCATCGCCATACCCACAACGGGCCACCGTCGAAACTGCAGGGCTTGCAGAAGCAGCACCCCGATGCCACCGGCACCGACAAGCCCCAAGGTTGCAGCCGCTCGCATGTTGATTTCAAAACGATACAGTGATGTGGCGATAAACTCTGGCATAACCTGCGGCAAAATGGCATACCAAACAATCTCCACGCGGGTGGCTCCGGTGGATGTCAGTGCTTCCACGGGACCGGGATCGATGTTCTCGATGATATCGGCATAAAGTTTACCCAGCATGCCGATGGAGTGGATACCTACGGCCATCAATCCCGCCATGGGACCCGGACCGTAGGACGCCACGAAAAAAATGGCCAGGATAATCTCTGGGAAGGTACGAATAGCGTTTAAAACTTGTTTTCCGAACAGAGACAAAAACCTGTACACTAAGACGTTTTGGGCAGCGAAGAAGCCCAAAGGGATCGCCAAGACACTGCCGATGGTCGTTCCCAAGATAGCTATGTACAGGGACTGCATCATGCCCTCCATAGCCCGCTGCCGCATGGACCAATCCGGCGGGAACATGTTGTCGATGATGCGGCCAATCGACGGTAGACCCCGCTGGAGTCGAGCCAGATCGAAACGCACACCAGAAGCTGCCCAGACGAACACATAGACAACCGCCGCCAGAATCAGCAGTCGTTTCGCCAACTCCCAATAATTGCGCTGTTGAACCCTCTGTATACTCATCAAATCAACCTCGCTCTCAAGCGGGAACTGACAAAGTCAATCAACACAACAAAAAAGAACGTGGCTAGAATCACGGTTGCTGCACTTTCGTAGCGAAACAGATCTAACTGGGTCTTCAGAAGCTGTCCCACACCACCAGCACCCACGACACCGAGTACCGTCGATACGCGGATGTTGATCTCGAGAACATACAGAACATAGCTGAC